>NZ_JBFAOO010000033.1:0-52816 GCF_040675265.1 Microbispora sp. NPDC049633 | reverse complement strand
CCTGGAGGAGGCGGCGGCGCGCCGCCTCGACGCCACGGCCCGTCCCGTCGACGCCGGTCTCGTCGGCGCCGTCGTGAACGGCGTGCGGGCGGGCCTGCCGGTGGCGCGGATCGCCGCCGACGCCGGGGTCGGCGAACGGCGGCTGCACCGCCGGTGCCTCGACGCGTTCGGGTACGGGCCGCGCACGCTCGGCCGGATCCTGCGGATGAACCGGGCGGTGGACCTGGCCCGCCGGGGCGCGCCGTTCGCCGCGGTGGCCGCCGTGGCCGGGTACGCCGACCAGGCTCACCTGTCGCGCGAGGTGAGGTCGCTGACCGGTGTGACGCTCGGCGCGCTGATCCGATGAGCGGTCACATGGCGGGCAGGGCGGCGAACAGGTCCACCCCGTTGCCGTCCGGGTCGTGCACCGACGCGTAGCGCTGCCCCCAGAACGCGTCCCACGGCGGCAGGCTTCCCTCGTATCCGGCCTCGACCAGGTCCGCGTACACGCGGTCGACCTCCTTCGGGTCGTCGCAGCGGAAGGCCAGCGCCATGCGCGGCCCGCCGACGCCGGGCGTCCAGGCGGGGTCGAACGAGCGGACGGTGTCGGCGGTGTCCCACGCGAGGCGCAGCCCGCCGGGCAGGGTCACCTCCACGTGGGGCTCGGTGTCGGCCGAGGGCGGGATGTCCAGCCCGAGCCGGCGGTAGAAGGACAGGGAGGCGGCCATGTCGGACACGACCAGGCCGATGAGATCGAACGAAGGTGCCATGACGGCCACGCTAAGGGGCGCACCGGTCGGCCGTATTGAACGAATCGGACACTCAGCGGGAGAAGGGCGTGACGGCCGTGACGGCGGCCACCGGGATCGGCCCGTAGATGTGGGGGAACGCCTCGTCGGACCCCTCGGGCACCTCCAGCCTGACGGGGCAGCCGAGCCGGTCCTCGTCGATCTCCAGCAGCACCAGGGGCTCGGCGACGCCCGCGTAGTAGCGGTTCGCGACCCCTCGCGCCTGGGTCAGGTCTGCGGAGGCGTGGACGTAGCCCTCCTCCGCCAGGGTCCGGCCGAGGGTCGAGACGCGGTATTCGCCCGCCGTGACGGCCGCGTCCCAGTCGGCGGCCAGCGCGAGATGGAAGATCATGGGCTGACCCTAGCGGGCGGTCCGAGCGCGGCGAGCGCGCGGGCCACCGCCTCCCGGGCCCGGTCCCTGGAGTCGGGGCGGGCCTCGACGACGTCTTCGACCCACAGTCCCGACAGCAGGCCGGCGACGAAGCGGACCTCCGCCGGCCCGCAGGGGTAGCCGGCGCGCTCCAGCACGGCGGCCACGATGCCGTCGCAGCCGTCGGTCCAGGCGCGGGCGATGGCCTGCAACGCCGGGTCGCGGCCCGCCTGCAGGTACAGCTCCCACAGGCCGAGCTGGCGCAGCCGGTCGGAGGCGTACACGCCGGTGAGCGTCTCGGCGACCGCGGGCGGCGTACGGTCGGACGGGCGGTCCACCGACTCCCGCATGCGGGCGAGTTCGCGCTCGACGAGCAGGGCGAACGCCTCGGCCAGCAGCTGGTCTCGGCTGGTGAAGTAGTAGGAGGTCGCGGCCAGGGGAAGGCCGGCCCGGCGGGCGACGGCGCGGTGGGTCACGGCGGCGAAGCCGCCGTCGCCGAGCAGGTCGACGGCGGCGTCGAGCAGCGCCTCCCGGCGGCGTACGGCACGCTCCTGCGGGCGCCGCGGCTGAGGTGAGACCGCCCGCACGGCGACGCCGTGCGGGGAGGCCGCCGCGGGGACGGGTGCGGGCCGGTCCTGATCGGGCACGCCGTGATCCTCCCCTGGATCGTCGGGGCTCCCCCTCGGCGGGGAAGCCGTCCGGAACACCCATAGGTCGCTGACAATCATGCCCTGCCGTGCGCGGCTCGGTGTCCCGGTGACGACGGGATCGGCCCGGCGGCGGCCCGTCCGCTCCCCGTCCCTGTTCAGGGGCCGAGCGGGTGCCCGGTCGTCGCGTCGACGTGGCCGGGGATCTCGCCGTGGCGGTCGCCGACCGTCGATGTCCCGGCGGGTTCGAACATGAGGATCGCGGCTCCGGCGGGAGCCGACGGCTTGTGCTCGGTGCCGCGGGGGACGGTGAACACCGCGCCCCGGGGGAGCCGGACCGTGCGCTCCCCGCCGGGCTCCCGCACGGAGATGAACAGCTCCCCGTCGAGCACGAGGAAGAACTCGTCGGTGTGGTCGTGGGCGTGCCAGACGTGCTCGCCTTCCACCTTGGCGACGCGTACGTCGTAGTCGTTGACGCGGGTGACGATGCGCGGGCTCCACAGGGCGTCGAAGGAGGCCAGGGCCTCGCCGAGGGCGATGGGTTCGTTGCTCACGAGTGCATCCTGGCCGCTGCGGCACGCCCGGCGTGAGTGCTAGGAATAGCGCATGGCGCAAGGATCCTCGCACGACGGACGGGGGGCCGGCCCGCACCGGGTCGTCGTGATCGTGGACGAGAACTCCAACCCCTTCGAGCTGGGCTGCGCGACCGAGGTGTTCGGCCTGCGCAGGCCCGAGCTCGGGCGCGACCTCTACGACTTCCGGCTGTGTTCCCCCGAGCCGCGCACGCTCATGCGCGACGGGTTCTTCACGCTCGCGGGCGTCGCCGGCCTGGAGGCGGCCGAATCGGCGGACACGTTGATCGTCCCCAACCGTCCCGACGTCGAGGTGCCGCGCCGCCCCGCCGTACTCGACGCGGTCCGGCGGGCGCACGCGCGCGGCGCCCGCCTGGTCGGCTTCTGCAGCGGTGCTTTCACCCTGGCCGAGGCCGGGGTTCTCGACGGGCGCCGGGCCACCGCGCACTGGCGGTGGGCGGCTTCCTTCCGGGCCCGCTTCCCCGCCGTGCGGCTGGAGACGGACGTGCTGTTCGTGGACGACGGTGACATCCTGACCTCCGCGGGGAGCGCCGCCGCGCTCGACCTCGGCCTGTACATCGTGCGCCGCGACCACGGCGCGGAGGTCGCGAACTCCGTGAGCCGCCGGCTCGTCTTCGCCGCGCACCGTGACGGCGGGCAGCGGCAGTTCGTGGAGCGGCCGGTGCCGGACGTGCCGGACGAGTCGCTGGCGCCGGTCCTGTCCTGGGCGCAGGAGCGGCTGGACGCCCCGCTCACGGTGTCGGATCTCGCGGCCCGCGCCTCGGTCAGCCCGGCGACGCTGCATCGCCGCTTCCGCGCGCAGCTGGGCACCACGCCGCTGGCGTGGCTCACCGGGGAACGGCTCGCCCTGGCCTGCCGCCTGATCGAGCGGGGAGAGTCGCGCTTCGAGACCGTCGCGCGGTGCAGCGGTCTGGGCACGGCCGCCAATCTGCGCGCGCTGATGCGCCGCAAGATCGGGCTCACGCCTGTGGAGTACCGACGCCGGTTCGGCCCGGCGACAGGAACGGGGACGCGGTCCCGCTGAGCGGACGGACGGGAGCCGGCCCGCACTTGCCTGTCGCGACACCTCGCGGACAGGCCGCCACCGGCTCGGCGGTGTTCACGGCCTGATCGGCCTCGCCGAGCGCGGCAGGGGCCTAGTGGTCCTGGGCCCGCCGGTCGTACAACGTGGTGAGCTGGACGGCCAGCTTCGCCAGTTCGTCCCGGACGGCCTGCGGGCCCTCCACGACGACGAGGTCGCCCCAGCCCGCGAGCTGGCGGGCGATGTCCAGCGCGGTCGGCGCGGTGAGCGCGACACGGACCCGCTCGCCCTGGGAGATCACCTCGCAGTGGCGGCCGAAGCGGTCGCGCAGGACGGGCAGGTGGCGGGCCTCGACGGTCGCGGTGGCGGTGGTCGTCGCGCGTCGCGCCTCCATCGCGGTGACGACCTCGTCCCAGGCCGCCGCGAGGTCGAAGTGCGCCGGGCGCTCGGCCGGTTCCTCCGTGACCTCGGCGCCGGTGATCCGGTCGACGCGGAAGGTCCGTTGCCCGCCGGGGGTTGCGGCGATCAGGTACCAGGTGTCGTCCTTGTCGACGAGGCCGAGCGGTGCGACGACGCGCTGCCGTCCGGAGTAGGTCAGGCGGGCCTTGCGGCGCCGGACCACCGCGTCCTCCAGCAGACCGACGAGCGCGGGCCGCGCGCGGCGGCGCTCGCCCCAGCGGGCCGGATCGACCACGACCGCGTCCGCCGCCGCCTCGGCCTCCTGCCGGAACGTCGAGGGCAGGGCGCGCACGA
Organism: Microbispora sp. NPDC049633; assembly: GCF_040675265.1. Lineage (NCBI taxonomy): Bacteria > Bacillati > Actinomycetota > Actinomycetes > Streptosporangiales > Streptosporangiaceae > Microbispora > Microbispora sp. NPDC049633. The sequence goes on along the minus strand of NZ_JBFAOO010000033.1, from coordinate 48,665 downwards.
GCTTGCGCAGCGCCGCCTTGGCCTCCGGCGCGATCGCGGAGGCCGGGCCGAGCAGCAGGAACAGGGACCTGGCCTCGGAGGCCTTGAGCCCGGACAGGTCGGTGCGGGCGCCGCCGAGCAGTGCCCAGCCGCCGCCGCGTCCGGCCTGCGGGTAGACGGGGACGCCCGCGGCCGACAGCGCCTCCAGGTCGCGGCGGGCCGTGGCGACCGAAACCTCCATCTCGGCGGCGATCTCCGCCGCCGTCACCCTGCCGCGCGACTGCATCAGCAGCAGGACGGCCACCAGACGATCCGCTCTCACGTTTCGACGATGCCAAAAAAGTGCTCATTCGGTGAGCACTTTGCCTGGAAGCATCGGTTCCACAGGTCACCGAACGGAAGGCAGAAGGACATGCTCCGCGGACTCACCACCATCAGCTTCTACGCCCATGACGTCGTCGCCGCTCGTGACTGGTACGCCGAGTTCCTCGGCGTGCGGGCCTACTTCCAGCGGCCCGAGCAGGGCGACCCTGCCTACGTGGAGTTCCGCGTCGGCGACTACCAGCACGAGCTCGGCATCGTCGACGCGCGCTTCGCTCCGGCCGGCCGGAGCGCCGAGGACGGCGGAGCGATCGTCTACTGGGCCGTCGACGATCTGGAGTCGACCTGGGAGCGGCTGCTGGAGATGGGGGCCACGCCGTTCGAGAAGCCGACCGAGCGCGGCCCGGGGTTCGTCACCGCCTCGGTGCGCGACCCGTTCGGCAACATCCTCGGCGTCATGGTCAACCACCACTACATGGACGTCCTCGCGGGCCGGAGGGGCTGACCACGATGACCGGCAACGCCCTGCTCATGGACGACGCCGCCGCCTGGAGGGCATGGCTCGCCGAGCATCACGAGACCGCCCGCGACGTCTGGCTGGTGATCGCCAGGAAGAACGGCGACGCGACGACCGTCACCCTCGACGAGGCCTTGGACGAGGCGCTGTGCCACGGCTGGATCGACAGCCACCGCAGGGCGTTCGACGGCGACTACTACCTGCAGCGCTACTCGCCGCGTACCCGCCGGAGCCCCTGGTCCCGCGTCAACGCCGCGAAGGCCGAGGCGCTGACGGCCGCCGGCCGGATGCGCCCGGCAGGCCACGCCGCGATCCGGGCCGCCAAAACCGAGGGCCGCTGGCCCGCCTGAACGCGTCGCCGGCTCGGCCCGGTGACGCGCGGCGCGTGTGCCGCGGGGGCGGCGACGGTCAGTGCGCGCCGGAGAGGTTGAGCACGGCGACCCCGGCGATGATCAGCGCGATGCCGGCGGCCTTGACGAGATTCATGTGCTCGCCGAGGAACAGGGCGCCGATCAGCGCGATCGCGGCGGTACCGGTGCCCGCCCACACCGCGTACGCGATCCCGACGGGCATGCGTAGCTTGAGCGCCCAGGCCAGCAGGACGAACGACGCGATGTAGCCGACGGCGACCACGATGGTCCAGCCCCAGCGGCTGAAGCCGTCGCTGAGTTTGAGCGCGGAGGTGGCCAGGACCTCCGAGGCGATCGCGCCGACGAGCAGGAGCCAGGCCATTGGGAACCTCTCCGAACCAAAAACTGTACGCTTGTCCCAATTTTACTCGGCATGGCATCGCAAGGCCATGGGCGGGGCAACCGGGTGCTCCAAGCTTGTGAACCGGTGGTCCCAAGGCGGGCGTCATCTCCGGCCGCGAGGACCTGCGGCTCCCGGACCGGTCAGGGTCGCGGCGAGGCCGCGTCCAGGAGAGCGCGTCCGGCCTCGGTGAGTTCGTGCCGTGCGCAGCCCTTCACGGTTGACCTGGATGGCCCGGTCCAGCATCTCGGCACGCAGCGCCTGCCGCAGCGCGAGCGCGCTGCCGGAATCAAGCGGGCCCGTGACCCGCACAACGTGTTCCGCGCGAACTACCCCGTGCTCGGATAGGCCGGGCGGGCGGTGAGGGATGCGTTACGGCGGATGAACGCGCCCGTGACGACGGGGAAACGACCGCGCCGTACATATCTGTCAACCGACAGAAATCCCCCCAGCTCCCGGAGCCACGATGGCCGTCACCGTCCCTCCCTCGCCCCCCACCGACGAGAGCGCCCTGCAGACGTTCGGCTACCGCCAGGAGCTGCACCGCAGCATGGGCAGGTACGCCTCGTTCGCCGCCGGATTCTCCTTCATCTCCGTGCTGACCACGGTCTTCCAGTTCTTCGCCTTCGGGTACGCCTCCGGCGGCCCGGCCTTCTTCTGGACCTGGCCCGTCGTGCTGGCCGGGCAGATCATGGTCGCCCTGTGCTTCGCCGAACTGGCCGCCCGCTACCCGATCTCCGGCGCCATCTACCAGTGGTCCACCCGGCTCAGCACGGCGGCGTTCGGCTGGTTCGCCGGATGGATCATGATCCTCGGGCAGATCGTCGTGATCGCCGCCGCGGCGCTCGCCCTGCAGGTCGTGCTGCCCGCGATCTGGCCGGGCTTCCAGCTCGTCGGCGGCGACCCCACGCCCACCACCGCCACGGGAGCGGCCAACGCCGCCGTCCTCGGCCTCGCCCTGCTCGCGCTCACCACGACCGTGAACGCCGTCGACAACCGCGTCCTCTCCCGGATCAACAGCATCGGCGTCACCGCCGAGATCATCGGCGCGGTGCTCATCGTGGTGCTGCTGCTCACCCACGCCGAGCACGGCCCCGGCGTCACGTTCAGCACCGGCGGGCACGGCGGAGCCGTCGGCGCGCTGCTGGTCGGCTCGTTCACCGCCGCCTACGTCCTCATCGGGTTCGACAGCGCGGGCGAGCTGAGCGAGGAGACCCGCAGCCCCCGGCGGGTCGCCCCGCGCACCATCCTGACCGCGCTCACGGCGGCCGGGCTGCTCGGCGGGCTCATCCTGTTCGCCGGTCTGCTCGCCGCACCCAGCCTGACCGACGGAAGACTGGCCGCCGAGGGCCTGTCCTACGTGCTCACCAGCAGCCTGGGCGACTGGGTGGGCAAGCTGCTGCTGGCCGACGTGGTGCTGGCGATCGCCGTGGCGACCATGGCGATCCAGACCGCCGCCACCAGGATGCTGTTCTCCATGGCGCGCGACGGGGTGATGCCGCTGTCGGGCGCGCTGTCCAGGGTCTCGCCCCGCACCGGCATGCCGACCGGGCCCGCGCTGGTCACCGGGGTGGCCGCCGGGGCCGTCCTGCTGCTCAACTTCGCCTCTCCCGAGGCGTTCCTGGCCATCGGCACCACCTGCATCGTGCTGCTCTACCTGGCGTACGCGATGGTGACGGGGCCCCTGCTGTTCCAGCGCCTGCGCGGCGGCTGGCGGGGCGGGGCGCCGGCCGGGGTCGCCGAGGACGGCAGCCCGCTGTTCAGCATGGGCCGCTGGGGCCTGCCGGTCAACGCGCTGGCCCTCTGTTACGGCCTGGCGATGGCGGTCAACCTGGCCTGGCCGAGGGCCGAGGTGTACGCCCCGATCACCGGCCACTGGTTCTTCCAGTGGTTCACGCTGCTCTTCCTCGCGGCGGTCGTGGCTCTCGGCGCGCTCTACCGGCGGCTACGCCGGCCCGCCGCCCTTCTTCCGCAGGTCGGGCAGATCCCCGTCGGCAACACCGGCCAGGCGTAGCGCCGCGTCGGCGGTGGCGGCGGCCAGCGTCTCCAGGACTCCGGCCGCCATCTCTCCCGGGGTGTCCCTGCGGATGAGGATGACGCCCTCGATCAGCGCGAACAGCAGATCGGTGCGCAGCGCCCGCTCGGCGGACGTCAGCGCCGCACCGGCGGAGGTGGCGGCCAGCAGCCGCCCGTAGGTGTCCTTGAGCTCGCCGCGCATGCGCCGGAACCCGGCGAACCGCTCGGTGCGCACCTCGGGCAGGAGATAGAGCGCGCCCAGGTTGTGCGGGCCCGAGCACAACAGCCCGGCGTCGCAGTGGCACAGCTGCCACAGCCGCTCCTCCGGCGTGGCGCCGGTCAGGGCGCGGGCGGTCTCCAGCGAGGGCCGCACCGTGCTCTCCAGCAGTTCGGCGAGGATGTCCTCCTTGCCGTCGAAATAGTGGTAGATCGACGCCTGCCTGATTCCGGCCCGCTCGGCCATCGCCCTCGTCGAGGTCGCGGCGTAGCCGTGCGTCGTGAACAACTCCGCCGCCGCGGTGAGGATCTCCTCGCGCGGGCTCAGGTCGCCGCGCGGGCGCGCGACGGCCCGCGGCCTGCCGACTCTCCTCCCTCCGGAGCCCCCGCCCGAGCCGGGCACGCGGGGTTCGGGCGCGCCGGATTTGGGCGTCGCTGGGCCGGTCACGCGGGAAACGGGCAGGTCGGAAGGGGCGGTCACCCCACGATCGTCGCACACCTCCCCCGAACTCTCTCGGCTGTGCGATCTCGGTAACGGACGGGAAACCTCGCGGCGCGTGAGAGGAAACACGCGCCACCTAATTTCTGTCGCACGACAGAAATTCCTGCCCCCTCTCACAGGAGATCGCGTCATGGCGACCAGCACGACGTACGGCGCGCGAGAGCACGCCCGCGCCCAGGAGGGCACCAGAAGCGACACCATGCCGGTGCTCCCGGCCTCGGACTGGCCCGCCCCGCCGGACGGCGTCGCCCCCGCCGACCTCGTGTGGGCCGAAACCGTCGCCGGAGGCGGCTACACCCACAAGGTGCTGGCCCGGGGCACCGAGCTGCGCCTCACCGACCTGGCCGGCGACGCCTGCGCGCACCTGCTGCTCTACGTGGAGGGCCGCCCCTGGGAGCGGCTCAACGTCGCCGACACCGTCAAGGTGCTGTGGAACGCCTACCTCGGCGAAGGCCACCTGCTGCTGTCGGACCAGGGCCGCGTGCTGGCCTCCGTGGTCGCCGACACCTCCGGCCGCCACGACACGGTGTGCGGGACCTCGACCCTGCGGCGCAACACCGCGCGGTACGGCGACGGCACGCCGCACGGCCCCGCCCCCGCCGGGCGGGAACTGTTCACGCTGGCCGCCGCCAAGCACGGCCTGGAGCCCCGGGACCTGCCCCCGTCGATCTCCTTCTTCCAGGGCGTCAGCGTCGGCGCCGACGGCGGCCTCGCCTTCACCGGCTCCGCCGGGCCCGGCGCGTCGGTCACCCTGCGCGCCGAGCTGCCGCTGACCGTGCTCATCGCCAACACCGCCCACCCGATCGACCCCCGTCCGGCCTACACCTGCACGCCGCTGGAGGTCCTGGCCTGGCGCGCCCGGCCCACCGGTCCCGGCGACCCCCTGTGGCAGGCGAGCCCCGAAGGCCGCCGCGCCTTCCTCAACACCGCCGAGGTGACCCGATGACCCTCCCCGACACAACCGTGCCCGGCGTACCCGTGCTTGATAACACCGTGCTCGACGTTCCCGTACTCGATGTCACCGTGCCCGCCCGCGCCCCCTGGTCGGCGATCGTCCGCGCGGGGCGGGAACTGACCATCACCGACCTCGGCGGCAACCAGGCCGTCGACTGCCTGCTGTACGACGCGCACGACACCGCCGTCCGCTACAGCGCCCCCGACACCGTCCACGCCCAGGGCGGCATCTTCCTGACCACCGGCAGCGTGCTGATGTCCAACGAGCACACCCCGCTGATGACCGTCGTCGCCGACACCTGCGGCCGCCACGACACCGTCGGCGGCGCCTGCTCCAAGGAGTCCAACACGCTGCGCTACGGACACCACACCTACTCCCAGCACGCCTGCGTGGAGAACTTCCTCATCGAGGGCAGCCGCCACGGGCTCGGCAAACGCGACCTGGTGAGCAACATCAACTGGTTCATGAACGTCCCGGTCGAACCCGACGGCACGCTCGGCATCGTGGACGGCATCTCCGCCCCCGGCCTGGCCGTCACCCTGCGCGCCGAGACCGACGTGCTGGTCCTGGTCTCCAACTGCCCGCAGATCAACAACCCGTGCAACGGCTTCGACCCCACGCCCGTGCGGATGACGATCCGATGAACACCCTCCTCGTCGCCAACCGGGGCGAGATCGCCGTCCGCGTCATCGCCACCGCCCGCCGCCTGGGTCTGCGCACGGTTGCCGTCTACTCCGACGCCGACCGGGGCGCCGCCCACGTCCGCCTGGCCGACCACGCCGTACGTCTCGGCCCCGCCCCCGTTCGCGAGAGCTACCTGGACGCCGACCGGGTGCTGCGGGCCGCCCTGGACAGCGGCGCGGACGCCGTCCACCCCGGTTACGGCTTCCTGTCCGAGGACGCCGCCTTCGCCCGCCGGGTCGAGGCCGCCGGGCTGGCCTTCGTCGGCCCCACCCCCGAGCAGCTCGACCTGTTCGGCGCCAAGCACACCGCCCGCGCCGCCGCCGAGCGGGCCGGCGTTCCCCTGCTCCCCGGCACCGGCCTGCTCCCCGACCTGGACGCCGCCCTGGACGCCGCGCGGGAGATCGGCTACCCGGTGATGCTCAAGGCCACCGGCGGAGGCGGCGGCATCGGCATGCGCGCCTGCCGCGACGCCGATGACCTGGCCGAGGCCTGGCAGAGTGTGCAGCGCACGGCCGCCGCGAGCTTCGCCTCGGCCGGGCTGTTCCTGGAACGCCTGGTCGAGGGCGGCCGGCACGTCGAGGTCCAGGTGTTCGGCGACGGCATGGGCGGCGTCGTCACGTTCGGCGACCGCGACTGCTCGCTGCAGCGGCGTCACCAGAAGGTGCTGGAGGAGGCCCCCGCTCCCGGCCTGCCGCCGCGGGTGCGGGCCACGCTCGCCGAGAGCGCCGCCGGCCTGTGCGCCTCGGTGCGCTACCGGTCGGCGGGCACGGTCGAGTTCGTCTACGACCCGGTGCGCGCCGAGCCGTACTTCCTGGAGGTCAACACCCGGCTGCAGGTGGAGCACCCCGTCACCGAGGCCATCTACGGCGTCGACCTGGTCGAATGGATGCTGCGCCTGGCCCAGGGCGACGTGGGCCACGTGCACGCCGCGCTGCGGAACCCGCCCCGGGCCGCCGGACACGCCGTCGAGGCCCGCGTCTACGCCGAGGACCCGAGCCGCGACCACCGGCCCGGCGCGGGCCTGCTCACCCGCGTCGAGTTCCCCGAGGGCGTACGGGTCGACGGCTGGGTGGAGACGGGCACGCAGGTGAGCAGCGCCTACGACCCGCTGCTCGCCAAGGTGATCGCGCACGGCGCCGACCGGGACCAGGCCCTGGACCGGCTGGCCTCGGCGCTGGCCGAGACCCGGATCGACGGCATCGAGACCAACCTCGGGCTGCTGCGCGCGGCCGTGGCCGATCCCTCCGTACGGGCGGCCGCGCACGGCACGGCCACCCTGGCCGGGCTCGCCGACGGCTCCCGGCGCATCGAGGTGGTCCGGCCCGGCACCCTCACCACCGTCCAGGACTGGCCGGGACGGACCGGCTACTGGCAGGTCGGCGTCCCGCCGTCGGGGCCGATGGACGACCGGTCCTTCCGGGACGGCAACGCCGCCCTGGGCAACGACCCCGGCGCGCCCGGCCTGGAGTGCACGTTGCGCGGCCCGGCGCTGCGCTTCAGCCACGCCACGACCGTCTGCGTCACCGGCGCGCCCGCGCCCGTCACGGTGGACGGCACGCCCGTCCCCCAGTGGGAGCCGGTCACCGTGCCCGCCGGCGGCGTGCTGGACATCGGCGCGGCCGAAGGGCCGGGGCTGCGGGTCTACCTGCTGGTGGCGGGCGGGTTCGACGTGCCCGCCTACCTCGGCAGCGCCGCGACGTTCACGCTCGGGGGGTTCGGCGGCCACGGCGGACGGGCCCTGCGCGCCGGGGACGTCCTCCACGGAGGATGTCTCAGGCACGGGGGACGGCTGTCGAACGGCGGCAGGCAGACCGGTGAGCGGCCCGAGTTCGGGCACCACTGGCGGATCGGCGTGGTCGAGGGCCCGCACGCCGACCCCGAGTTCTTCACCGGCGACGACATCCGCGACTTCTACGCCGCCCAGTGGAAGGTCCACCACAACTCCGCCCGCACCGGCGTACGCCTGATCGGCCCCAAACCGCGCTGGGCGCGTCTCGACGGAGGCGAGGCGGGGCTGCACCCCTCCAACATCCACGACACGCCCTATTCGGTGGGCGCGGTGGACTACACCGGTGACATGCCGGTCGTGCTCGGTCCCGACGGCCCCTCGCTCGGCGGGTTCGTCTGCCCGGCCACCGTCGTCACCTCGGAACGCTGGAAACTCGGCCAGCTGCGGCCCGGGGACACCGTCACCTTCGTCCCCGTGCCCTCCGCGGTCGGCGCCCCGGGCGACGGCGGCGTGCTGCGCCGCCTGCCCGAGACCGGCGAGCGGCCCCGCGTCACCTACCGGCGCAGCGGGGACGACAACATCCTCGTCGAGTACGGGCCGATGGAGCTCGACCTGGGCCTGCGCATGCGGGTGCACGCCCTGTCCGAGGCGCTGTCGCAGGCGCTCGCCGTCCGGGAGCTGCCCGGCGTGATCGACCTCACCCCCGGCATCCGTTCGCTGCAGATCCATCTCGACCCGGCCGTGCTCTCGCAGCGCGACCTGCTGGCCGAGCTGCTCCGGCTCGAGGACGGCCTGCCGCCCACGGGGGAGCTGGAGGTGCCGAGCCGCGTCGTCCACCTCCCTCTGTCGTGGGACGACCCGGCCACCCGGGAGGCGATCGCCCGTTACATGGCGGGGGTGCGCGACGACGCGCCCTGGTGCCCGTCGAACATCGAGTTCATCCGCCGGGTCAACGGCCTCGCGGACGTGGCCGACGTGCACCGCGTCGTGTTCGACGCCGAGTATCTCGTGCTCGGGCTCGGCGACGTCTATCTCGGCGCGCCCGTGGCCACCCCGCTCGATCCCCGGCACCGGCTGGTCACGACCAAGTACAACCCCGCGCGCACCTGGACCGCCGAGAACTCCGTCGGCATCGGCGGCGCCTACCTGTGCGTCTACGGGATGGAGGGCCCGGGCGGCTACCAGTTCGTGGGCCGTACGACGCAGGTGTGGTCGAGCTGGCAGCAGCGCGGCGCGTTCCAGCCGGGATTCCCCTGGCTGCTGCGTTTCTTCGACCGCATCCGCTGGTATCCGGTCACGGCCGGCGAGCTGCTCGAACTGCGGGCCGACCTGGCGGCGGGGCGGTTCGAACCCAAGATCGAGGAGGGGGTGTTCCGGCTCGCCGACTACCGCCGTTTCCTGGCCGAGCACGCCGAGTCCATCGCGGCCTTCCGCGACCGGCAGGCCGCCGCCTTCGCCGCCGAACGCGCGGCCTGGCAGGCGGCGGGCGAGTTCGACCGGGCGGAGCAGTCCCAGGGCCCGGCCGAAACGGAGCTGGAGCTGCCACCGGGCTGTGCGGTGGTGGAGGCGGAGTTCACCGCGAGCGTCTGGCAGGTCGGCGTCACGCCGGGCCTGCGGGTCGCGGCCGGGCAACCGCTGGTCGTGCTGGAGGCGATGAAGATGGAGTCCGCCGTCCCGGCCCCCGCCGGCGGCGTCGTCGAACGAGTCCTGGTCGCCCCCGGCGACCAGGTGGAGGCGGGCGCCCCGCTGGTGGTGCTGAGGAGCGATCATGCCTGAGACGACAGCTGAGACGGCACTGGAACGGGCCCGCAGGGCCTACGCCCGGATCACCGAGACCGGCCGCGGCGAGATCTGGATCGACCTGCGGCCACAGGCCGAGGTGGAGGCCGAGGCCGCCGCCGTGGACGCCCGCGTGGCGGGCGGCGAGCACCTGCCCCTGGCGGGGCGGATGCTGGCCGTCAAGGGCAACATCGACGTGGCCGGGCTGCCGACCACCGCCGGCTGCCCGTCCTACGCCTACCGGCCGGACGCCGACGCCCCCGCCGTGGCCGCCCTCCGTGCGGCCGGCGCGATCGTGCTGGGCACCACCAACCTGGACCAGTTCGCCACCGGGCTGGTCGGCACCCGCAGTCCGTACGGCGCGGTGCGCGCCGCCACCGACCCGGCGCGGATCTCCGGCGGGTCCAGCTCGGGCTCGGCGGTCGCCGTCGCGCTCGGCCTGGCCGACCTCGCGCTCGGCACCGACACCGCGGGCTCGGGCCGGGTCCCGGCCGCCTTCAACGGCATCGTCGGGCTCAAGCCCACCCGTGGCGTGGTCCCCACCGGCGGAGTGGTCCCGGCCTGCCGGAGCCTGGACTGCGTCAGCGTCTTCGCCCGCACGATCGCCGAGGCCCAGCGGGCCCTGGCCCTCATGGCCGGCCCTTCCGCACGGCCCGCGTCCCGCCCTGCCCGCCGTCCTGCCCGCCGCCCTGGGCCGTGGCGGGTGGCCGTGCCCGCCACCGCCGACCTCGGCGCGCTGGCCCCGGGATGGGCCGAGGCGTTCGAGGCCGCGGCCGGCGGGCTGGCCTCGGCGGGCGTGGAGATCCGCCCGATCGACCCCGCTCCCTTCCTGGAGGCCGCCGCGCTGCTCTACCAGGGGGCGTTCGTCGCCGAGCGGTACACCGCCGTCGGCGCGTTCGTGGACGCGCTCATGGACAAGGGCGGCCCGGACCTGGACCCCACCGTCGCCTCCATCATCACCGCGGCCCGTGACCTGCCCGCCCACCGCCTGTTCGCCGACCGGGAACGCCTGGCGGAACTCCGCGAGCGGGCCATGTCCCTGCTCGGCGACAGCGACGCCCTGCTCCTGCCGGTCACTCCCCGCCATCCCACCCTCGCGCAGGTCGCGGCCGACCCCGTCGGGGTCAACAGCGACCTGGGCCGCTTCACCAACTTCGTCAACCTCTTCGACATGTGCGCGCTCGCCGTACCCGCCGGGCAGGTGGACGGGCTGCCGTACGGCGTGATGCTGGCCGGCCGGGCCCACGCCGACGACGACCTGGCCTCCGTCGCCCGGCTGCTCCGCCCGGCCGCCCGCCTGGCGGTGGTCGGCGCGCACCTGTCGGGACAGCCGCTCAACCACGAACTGACCGCGCGCGGCGGCCGCCTGCTTGTCACCACCGGCACCGCCGCGCGCTACCGGCTGCACGCCCTGGCCACCGACCCGCCCAAACCCGGGCTCGTACGGGTCGCCGAGGGCGGCGCGGCCGTCGAGTGCGAGGTGTGGGAGCTCCCCTCCGAAGGACTGGGCGACCTGCTGTCGGCCCTTCCCCGTCCGATGACGCTGGGCCGGGTCGAACTTGCCGACGGCACGAACGTGCCCGGCTTCCTGTGCGCCCCGGAGGGGCTGCGGGGCGCCGCCGACATCACCGCGTACGGGGGGTGGCGCGCCTACCTGCGATCGGTCCACGGCTGACGCGGCGGGCCCTCCGGGCCGGAGACGCCGTCACAGGGTCACCGGCAGCGCGGTCAGCCGCCACGTGCCGGGGTCGGGGGCGCGCAGCCCGTCGATCGGGGCGGCCAGGGCCAGGCCGGGGAAACGGCGCAGCAGCGCGGTGATCGCGGCCTGGGTCTGCACGCGGGCCAGGGAGGCGCCCAGGCAGAAGTGCGGGCCGTGGGCGAACCCCAGGTGGCCGGCGCCGGGCGCCCGGGTCACGTCCAGCCGGTCGGGGTCGTCGAACACCCGGGGGTCGCGGTCGGCCGCCGCGATCAGGGCGGTGACCTTCGCACCCTCCGGCACGGTCACGCCGTACAGCTCGACGTCCTGACGGGCGTGACGCGGGATCGCCAGCAGTGCGGGGCCGCACCAGCGGATGAGCTCCTCGACGGCGGCCGGCATCAGCGCGGGATCGGCGCGTACGGCGGCCGCCTGGGCGGGGTGGGACAGCAGGGCGGCCACGGCGTTGGCGATCAGGTTCGTCGGCGTCTGCCCGGCGATGACCAGGTGCCAGACCAGCGTGACGATCTCGGTGTCGCTGAGCCGGTCTCCGTCCTCGGCCCCGTCCTGGGCCTGGGCGCGGACGAGGTCGGCCAGCACGCCTCCGGGCGCGTCCGTTTCGGCTCGGGCGGCGGCGACGGCGGCCCTGGCGCCCGCGATGATGCCGGGAATGGCCCGGGCGAAGTCCCCGCCCGCGCCGGCGGCGACGGTGGCGCCCCATTCGCGCCAGTGAGGGCGGTCCCGTTCGGGGATGCCGACCAGTGCGCAGATGACGTCCATCGGCAGCGGCCGGGCGAAGTGGCGCAGCAGGTCGACCTGTCCGCCTTCGGCGTGCGCGGGCAGGTCGTCGAGCAGGGCGCCGACGATGGCGTCGATGCGGGGCCGGAACTCGGCCGCGCGCCGGGGAGTGAAGGCCGGGGCGGCCAGTTTGCGCAGCCGCGCGTGCTCCGGGCCGTGCATCTCGCTCATGGTCCGCATGTACGGCAGGCAGTCGTCGGGGACCGGCGGGCGCATGAAGCTGTCGGCGGTGAGGGCGAAACGGGCGTCGCCGAGCATCGCCCTGGCACCGTCGTACCTGGTCAGAGCCCATACAGGGTCGAGGCCGGGGATGAGCAGCCGCGCGAGCGGCGCGGCCTCCCGCGCTCGGCCGTACGCGGTGAAGGGGTCACGCAGGACCTCGGGGTCGGTGAGGTCCACCTCGGGCAGGGAAATCACGGCAACTCCAAATGCTAATCCCAGATGTTCATGTCATCTGGATGGCGACGGTATCTTGGGCCTCGCCGTGCGGCAAGCGGGCGTACGCGGACGAGGAGAACGATGGAACGCCTCACGAGGGCCGAGCTTCAGGCACGCAACCGGGCCAGGGTGCTGGCCGCCGCCCGGGAGGAGTTCGCCGAGCGGGGATTCCGCGACGCCAAGGTCGACGCGATCGCCGACCGGGCGGGACTCACCCGCGGCGCCGTCTACTCCAACTTCCCCGGCAAGCGGGCCCTGTACTTCTCGGTGCTGGCCGATCTGGCCGAGCGGGAGGCCGCCGTGGACGGCGTGGACGGCGTGGACGGCGTGGACGGTGCGGCGTCCGGAGCGGGCACGGCCCGGGAGGCGCTCGCCGCGTTCGCCCGCGCCTGGGTCTCCCGGCTTCCGCTGGCCACCGAAGGCCCGGCCAGGCTCGGCATGGACCTGATGCCGGAGGTGCTCGCCGACCAGCGGATCCGCCGGCCGTTCGCGCAGCTGATGAAGCTGAACGCGATCGTGCTCGGGCTCGCGCTCGAGGGCCTGGGCGTGCCCGGGCGGCGGCTGGTGCGGGTCGCGGAGACGGCCCTGACCACCCTGTACGGCGCGAGCCAGATGGCCGACGCGGCGCCCGGGTTCTCCGAGCCGTTCGACGTCGTCGCGGCGTGCGCCGCCCTGGCGGACCTGGACCTCGGGGACCGGTGGGACGCCCCTCATCTGCCGTTCGTCCCCCGCGCGCGGCCCGGCGACGGGCCGTGGTCGCCGCCGCCCGCGGTGGACGCGCTGGGCGGCGGACCGGCCCCGCTCGCGCGCGACGGCGTGGTGGCGATCCTCGGGCTGCACCGCCTGGGGGCCGTGGAGGAGGCGGTGCGGGCCGCGCCGCCCGCCGGCGAGGTCACCGTGGTCCTGGTCACCGGCGACCCCGGCGAGCTGGGGCCGCTGGCCCGGCTGACCCTCGCCGAGCTGCGCTTCTGCCTGCGCCGGGCGCTGCCCGCGCCGGCCTGGCCGTGCCTACGCGTGGTGCACGACGAGGAGGGGGCCGTCGCGGCGGCGGCCGGGGTGACCGCGGTGAGCGACGGGACCGAGGCGGCCGTGCGGGTGCGGTCGGGCCGCATGGTCGCCCGCGCGGACGGGTACGGCGCCTGTCACGCCGCCGCCTCCGCCGAACCCTGACCGCGCGGGCGTGGACACTTGGCGCGACGGTCGAATGCGTGTTCTACTGAACCCCATGCGTCGCGACGCCACTTCCCGCGCGGGGGACCAGAGCCCGGCGCGGCCCCGAGCGCATGAGACGGTGCAGGAGCCGCTCGTCGGTGCGGGCGGTCAAGCGGCCGCAGCCCGCCCGCGCATCGAACGGCAGGCCGTCACCCGCGTCTTCGGCGGCATCACCTGCTACGAGGTGCCGGCCCGTGCGGCGCTGGAGCGGGTGCCCGAGGCCGCCGAGCTGCCCTTCGCCTGGGGCGCGAGCCCCTATCGCGGCTGTGAGGCGGGCTGCGGCTACTGCACCGCCCGTCGCGGCCACCGCTACCTGGGCCTGGACCCCGGCACCGACTTCGCCACGAAGATCGTGGTCAAGACCGATCTGGCCCGCCGCCTGCGGCGCGAGCTCGCCTCCCCCCGCTGGGGCGGCGATCCGGTCGCACTCGGGCTGACCGGCGACTGCTACCAGCCGGCCGAGGAGATCTACCACCTGATGCCCGGTGTCATCCGGGCCCTCGCCGACGCGGCCAACCCGTTCACCGTGCTCACCAAGAGCCCTCTGGTCCTGCGCGACCTGGACCTGTTACGCGACGCCGCGAAGGTGACCCAGGTCGGCGCCCTGGTGTCGGTCGGGTTCGTCGACGACCGCCTGCGGCGCGCCGTCGAGCCGGGGGCCGCGACGCCGCAGCGGCGCCTTGAGGTCTGCGCCGCGCTGAACGAGGCCGGCATTCCCTGCGGTGTGCTGATGGCCCCGATCCTGCCGCTCATCACCGACTCCACCGACCACCTGCAGGCCACCGTACGGCGGGCGGCCGAGGCGGGCGCGGTCAGCGTCACGCCCATCGTGCTGCGTCTGCCGGCGGGGGCGCGGGAGTGGTACCTGCGGTGGCTGGAGCGCGAGCACCCCGGTCTGGTGCCGCGTTACCAGGCGCTGTACGGCAGGGGCCAGGTCGCCGAGGAGGGCTACCGGCTGCGGATCGCCGAGCAGGTGCGGGCCCTCGCCGAGACCTACGGCATCGGCAGGGACGCCCGGCGCTGGCGGCGGCGCCGCTCCCCCGCCCGCCAGCTCGCCCTCGTCTGATTCCTCGGCCGACCCGAGCCACCACCGGTGCCGTACCGTCCGGGCCGTGGCAGGCCCCTGCGGTGGAAAGGCAGCGCTGTCGCAGGACCGGGCCGCGGAAAGGCGACGCCACGGGAAGGCGGCGCCGTGGAAACGCGGCGCTGTATAGGGCCGGGCCGTTCAGCCGGCGGGGCGGACGGCGAGGCCGCCGAGGGAGGGCTCCAGGAGGCCGAAGGCGGCCTCGACGTAGCCGGTGAGAGCCGTCGCGATCTCCGCGTTCTCCTGCCCCGCGACGGCGCGGCGGAGTGTCTCGTCGAACAGCAGCCGGTGCACGCCGCCGAGCTGGGCGGCGGCCACCCGGGGCAGGATGTCGTCGGGCCCGGCGCCGGTCTCCGCAGCCAGCGCGCAGGCCAGGGCCTTCTCGCGCTCGTCGTGGAACTCCCGCAGCCGGGCCGTGAGGGCCGGGCTACCGGCGACCATCCGGGCGAACGCGGGACCGGAGAAGCCGATGACCGGGTCGTGCTCGGTGACCGCGGCGAGGTAGGCGCGACGGAGTGCGGCCAGGGCCGATTCGCCGGGCGCCCTGTCCCGCACGGTCCTGGCCAGTGACTGCACGAACTCCTCGCTCAGGTCGAAGACCAGATCCTCCTTGCGGGGGAAGTAGTTGGTGACCGTCATCTTGGCCACCTGCGCCGCCTGCGCCACCTCGGCGATCGTCACCTCGTCGAAGCCGCGCTCCAGGAACAGCCGGGTGGCCTCGTGGGAGATCTTCTCCTTGGTCTGCCGCTTCTTCAGCTCTCTGAGGCCGGTCTTCTCCGCGTCCATGTACCCACTGTACATGTAATCGACCTAAGAATTGGTTTGACATATTTCTAGGTTGGACATAAGTTTTGAGCCCGCCGGCCGATCCAGGCTCGTGCGACACCGAAGGGACTTGCTTTTGACCACAGCCGCGCTTCCCGCCAGCCCCGCCCGCCATCCGAAGGGAGCCGTCGACATCGACCCGGTGAAGGACTACCTCAAGCAGATCGGGCGCACGCCGCTGCTCACCGCCGAGCAGGAAGTGGAGCTGGGCGAGCGCATCGAGACCGGGCGGCTCGCCATGGAGCGCCTCGCCGCCGGGCCCGGCGACCCGGCCGAGCGGCGCGAGCTGGAGCGGCTGGCCGCCGGCGGCCGCCGTGCGCGGGACCACATGGTCGAGGCCAACCTGCGGCTGGTCGTGTCGATCGCCAGACGCTACGCCGCCAGGGGCGGGCTGCCACTGCTGGACCTGGTGCAGGAGGGCACCATCGGCATGATGCGCGCGGTGGAGAAGTTCGACCACCGGCGCGGGCTGAAGTTCTCCACCTACGCCACCTGGTGGATCAAGCAGGCGATCGGCCGCGCGCTGGCCGACCAGAGCCGGACGGTCCGCCTCCCCGCGCACGTGGTCGAGGATCTCAACCGGCTCCTCCGTGCCCGGCACGTGATGCAGCTGGAGCTGGGCCGTGAGGCCACCCCCGAGGAGCTGGCGGCCGAGCTCGGCCTGACGCCCGAGAAGGTCGAGCGGTTGCTGCGGCATGCCCGCGAGCCGATCTCACTGCACACCCCCGTCGGCGACGACGGCGCCGAGCTGAGCGACCTTCTCGCCGACGACGCGCCCGGTCCCGCCGCCGAGGTCGCCGCCTCCTCACTCCGCCGTGACCTGGAGGCGGTGCTGGCGACGCTGAGCGAACGGGAGGCGGCCGTCATAACCCACCGGTACGGCCTGGCCGACGACACGCCGCGGACCCTGGACGAGATCGGCCGGACGTTCGGGGTGACCCGGGAACGCGTGCGCCAGATCGAGGCCAAAGGCATGCGCAAGCTGCGCGAGCCCGCCCGCGCCCGCGTCCTGGCCGACCTCCTCGCCTGACCTCGCCTCGAAAGGACTCCCCCGTGATCCCCGACCCCACCATCGTGCACCCGCTGCCCGCCCACGAGCGGGTGGTCTTCCTCAAACCGCTGATCAGCTCGCCGGGCATCGAGGTGGGTGAGTACACCTACTACGACGACCCCGACGGCGCGACCGGCTTCGAGCACCGCAATGTGCTGTACGCCTACGGCCCGGAGCGGCTCATCATCGGCAAGTACTGCGCCATCGCCTGCGGCACCCGGTTCCTGATGGCCGGCGCCGACCACCCGGCGATGGGCGTGTCCACCTTTCCGTTCACCATGTTCGGCGGCGAGTGGACCGAACGCACCCTCGACATCGTCACCGGTATGCCCAGCCGCGGCGACACCGTGATCGGCAACGACGTCTGGTTCGGCTATCGGACCACGGTCATGCCCGGAGTGACCATCGGCGACGGCGCGATCATCGCCACCGGGGCCGTGGTCACCGCCGACGTCCCGCCCTACACCATCGTCGGCGGAAACCCGGCCAGGCCCATCCGCCGCCGCTTCGCCGACGCCGACGTCGAACGACTGCTGCGGGCCGCCTGGTGGGACTGGCCCGTCGAGCTGGTGACCGAGCACGCCCGCGTCATCATGGCCGGCACCCCCGCCGACATCGCCCGCATCGCCGCCGAGCACGGACTGGAGAAGAGCCTTTGACCCACGTGACCATCACGGAGCACACCGTGGCCGGCCCCGACGCCGGGCCGTACGCGATCACGACGGGCCCGGACGGCGCTCTGTGGTTCACCATGGTCCACAGCAGCCGGATCGGCCGGCTGATCCCCGGTTCCGAGCCGGCGAGCCACGAACTCGGCCCCGGCCGCGGGCCGACGATCATCGTCCCCGGCCCGGACGGCGCCCTGTGGTTCACCGAATACCAGGCACATCGGATCGGGAGGATCACCACCGGCGGCGTCGTCGACGAGTTCGCCCTGCCCACGCCCGGCTGCGGGCCGTTCGGCATCGCCCCGGGACCGGACGGCGCGCTGTGGTTCACCGAGACCGCGGCCGACCGCATCGGCCGCATCACCCCCGACGGCCAGGTCACCGAGTTCCCGCTGCCGGTCGCCGGCGGGTTCCCTTCCGCCATCGCCGCCGGGGGCGACGGCGGGTTGTGGTTCACCCTGAATCAGGCCGGAGCCCTCGGACGGATCGGTACGGACGGCATGATCAGCCTCCACACGCTGCCGACCCGGGACGCCGCGCCGGTGGGGATCACCGCGAGCCAGGATGGCGCCCTCTGGTTCGTGGAGATCGCCGCGGGCCAGATCGGCCGCATCACCCCCGACGGCCAGGTCACCGAGTTCCCGCTGCCCGATCGGGCGGCCCGGCCCCACGCCGTCACCACCGACGCCGATGGCGTCCCGTGGTTCACCGAGTGGGGCACGGGCCGAGTCGGCGCCGTCGCCGCCGGCGGCGCCATCGAGGTGTACGACCTGCCCACCCCCGGGTGCGAGCCGCACGGCATCACCCTCGGCCCCGACGGCGCGCTGTGGACGGCGCTGGAGATCGGCGCGCTGGCCCGCATCGCCCCGGCCCGCGACGAGGGCTGAATCCGAATCCCGTCACCTTCGCCGCCGTCCGGCGGCCCGGGCGAAGCGGGCCGACAGCGTGCGCAGGTGACGGGCGAGTTCCGGCGGCGACTCGACGTCGAAGTCGACCCCGAGCGTGCCCACCGTGAGCGCGACCAGCTCGAGCGAGTCGGAGGCCAGTTCCAGCAGGCAAGTGTCGTCGTCGGCAGGGGTGACGATCCCGTCGACGCGCCCGGCGACCCGGGAGGCCGGTGCGTGCACCCGCAGCCGCGAGCGATACGGCCAGATCTCGTGGCCGATCGATCTGCGCAGGTAGGCCGCGACGTCGCCGCCGGGTGGATCACGACGGGCGAAGCGGGGCCCGTTGGGCGTGCGCAGCGCCATCCGGTCGGCCCGGAAGGTACGCCAGCCGGCCCGGTCGGCGTCCCAGGCGACCAGGTACCACCTGCGGCCCCAGGCGACCAGGCGGTGGGGTTCGGCTACCCGGGTGGACCGGACCCCGTGATGGCCGGCGTAGTCGAAGCGGAGCGTCTCGGCGGCGCGGATCGCGGCGGAGATCGCGGTGAGGACGGCCGCGTCCACCGTGGGCCCGCCGCGCGGCGGGATCGCGACCATGGCCTCTTCCAGGGTCTGGACCCGGTGGCGCAGCCGGGACGGCAGGACGTGCTCGACCTTGGTCAGTGCGCGCAGCGCGGCTTCCTCGATCCCGCTGACGCCGCTCGCGGCGCCGGTGCGCAGCCCGACGGTCACCGCCACCGCCTCCTCGTCGTCCAGCAGCAGCGGAGGCAGCGAGGCGCCGGCCCCGAGCCGGTAGCCACCCGCCGGGCCCAAGGCGGCGTGGACCGGGTAACCCAGCTCGCGCAGCCTTTCCACGTCGCGTCGCACCGTACGGGTCGTGACGTGCAGGCGTTCGGCGAGTTCGGCGCCCGGCCAGTCGCGGCGCGCCTGCAGCAACGACAACATCCGGAGCAGGCGGGCGGAGGTGTCCGACATCCGTCCATGATTACCGGAATGTAGGACCGCGTCTGTCCTCCATAGGCGCGACGCTTCACGCCATGAGCACACCGGAACCCTTCCGCGTCGACATCCCGCAGGCCGACCTCGACGACCTGGCCCTCCGCCTGGCCCGCACCCGCTGGCCCGACGAGCTTCCCGGAGCCGGCTGGTCCTACGGGGTGAACAGGGACTACCTCATGGAGCTGGTCGGCCACTGGCGGACCGGCTACGACTGGCGCGCGCACGAGGCCCGTCTCAACGAGGTCCCGCAGTTCACCACCGAGATCGACGGCCAGACCATTCACTTCCTGCACGTCCGCTCCCCCGAGCCCGGCGCCACGCCGCTGATCGTCACGCACGGCTGGCCGAGCACGGTGTACGACTTCCTGGACGTCCTCGGGCCGCTGACCGACCCCAAGGCGTACGGCGGGGACCCGGCCGACGCCTTCCACGTCGTCGCGCCCTCGGTGCCGGGCTTCGCGTTCTCCGGCCCGACCCGCGAGGCCGGCTGGGGCGTCGGCCGCGTCGCGCGGGCCTGGGCCGAGCTCATGTGCCGCCTTGGATACGAGCGGTACGGCGCCCAGGGGGGCGACTTCGGCAGCATCGTCTCGCCCGAGCTCGGCCGCATCGCACCGGAGCACGTGATCGGCGTGCACGTCAACGCGCTGGTCAACGCCTCGACGGCGGCCGGCCCCGGCGTGCTGGACAAGCTGTCCGGTGAGGAGCGCGAACAGGCGGAACGCAACCAGAAGTGGTGGTACGCCCACTCCGGCTATGCCACCCAGATGTCCACCCGGCCGCAGACGCTGGCCTACGCGCTCAACGACTCCCCCGCCGGGCAGCTGGCCTGGAACCTGGAATGGTTCGTGGACTGGGACCCCACCCGGACGGACCGCACCCCCGTCGACCGCGACACCGTTTTGACGAACGTCACGATCTTCTGGCTGACCGCGACCGCGGGATCGGCCGCGCGGCTGTACTTCGAAAGCGCGTCGGAGGCCTGGGGCCGGCGGCCGGCGCCCTCACCGGTGCCGACGGGGGTGGCGAACTTCCTCGGCGACCGAGCCATCCGCGGGCTGGCGGAGCTGTCGAACACCGTCACACACTGGTCGCGGTTCCCCCGTGGCGGGCACTTCGCCTCGCTGCAGGCTCCCGACCTGCTGGTCACCGACATCCGGGACTTCTTCCGGAGCCTGCGCATCCGGTAGCGGCCGGAAACCGGTGTGCGCGCCGGGCGCCGGGAGGCGCAAGGCGATCAACGCCGCAGACCCCGCCGAAGCGACAACGCCGCCGCCCTACGGGAGGTGACGATGCCCGGCCTGCCCATCGACGACGAGCACGGCCCGCTGTGCTCGGCCGGGGGCAGCGCCGTAAATCGGTCGACTCCGGGCGCGGGAGGTCGCTAGCGTCCCGCCATGCCTGTTTTCAGCGACGCCGACCTCGACCGCTTCGTCTCCGACGGGTTCCTCAAGGTGGAGGAGGCCTTCCCCCGCGAGACCGGTGACCGGATCAGGGAGCAGCTGTGGCGGCAGATCGGGTTGTCCCCCGACCGCCCGGAGGACTGGACGCAACCGGTGGTGTGGGCGGCCCCCGACCCGACGGGGCAGGGCCCCTCCGGGGAGGCGATGCGAAGCCCGCGCCTCGCCGAGGCGCTGGACCTGATCGCCGGCAAGGGCGGATGGGCGCCGCGGGGCACCATCGGCAACACGCCGGTCCGCTTCCCCCACCCTTCCGACGCCGGGGACACCGGCTGGCACATCGACCAGAACGACCCCGGACCGGCCGGCGCGTGGGGAACCGTCACGCTGCGGTCTCGCACCATGCTCGTGCTGGTCCTGCTGTCGGAGGTCGGTCCCGACGACGCGCCCACCCGCATCAGGGCCGGATCCCACCTCGACACCGCCCGCGTGCTGGAGCCGCACGGCGAGCAGGGGCTGGAGTTCTTCGCCTCCGGCCCGCTGCTGGACGAGGCGAGCGCGCACCGCCCCGAGACCTACGCCACGGGACTACCCGGCGACGTCTACCTGTGCCACCCGCACCTCGTCCACGCAGCCCAGCCCCACCACGGGAGGCGGCCGCGTTTCATGTCCCAGATCCCGTTCTTCCTGACCGACCCGCTGGCCCCCGGCGACGCCACCCCCCTCGCGCGGGCCGTACGGCTCGGCCTCGGCGGCTGAGGGAAACCGCGACCCGCTCGGCGGCCCCCCAGCCGCACCCGGGGGCCACACCGGAGCCGGCAGTCGCCGCACGGCCGTACCCTGAACGCCGGGAAAGCGTCGGTCTGTGCTGCCCGCCGGCGACCGCGCACTGGGCGACATGACAGGAGAGGTGCGGCACAACCGTGGACCGCGACGCCGTCGTACTGGACGACCCGGTGGGCGAATCACTGCGCGGTCACCACGCACATCTCGCCCGCCGGCTCGGCGGGGCCGCCACCTACCCACCGGAGGTCGCCACCTTCTCCACGGTCACGGCGGACCCGGAGGCGGAGGAATGGGCCGACCTCGCCCGGCTGCTCGGCCGGGGCGAGCTCGCCGACATGTTCAGCTGCCCGGCGGCGCCGCCACCGGACTGGGAGCCGGTCTTCGTCCTGGAGGGCCGCCAGATGATCTGGACCGGCGGCCGGCCCGATCACCCCGGCGCCGACGACGTCGAGGTGGTCGAACTGGGCGCACGCAGCGTGCCCGAGATGCTCGACCTCGTCGCGCGGACCCGGCCGGGGCCGTTCTGGCCGCGCACCCGCGAACTCGGCACCTATCTCGGCGTCCGGGAGAACGGGACGCTGGTGGCGATGGCGGGCGAGCGGCTCCGGCCGCCGGGATGGACCGAGATCAGCGCCGTCTGCACCGCCCCCGAGGCGCGCGGGCGAGGACTCGCCGCCCACCTGGTCACCGCGCTCGTCGCGCGTGTCGTGGCCCGCGGCGATCGCCCGTTCCTGCACGTGGCCGAGGCGAACACCGGTGCGATCGCCCTCTACGAGCGGCTCGGATTCGACACCAGAAGGCCCGTGACCTTCCGGGGGTTCCGCACGCCGTGACGGCCCCGCGCCGCCGGGATCGCGGCGCGAGGGTCAGGCGGGCTCCTTCACCAGCGTGGTGACGAGCCGGAACACCTCGGTGGTGTCGGCCACGCCGCCCACAATGATGATCTTCAGGCTGGCCCGTTCCTCGTCGTAGACGGTCTCCACGCGCAGGGGCCGGTCGGCGGGGGAACGGCTCGCGGCGGCGGCCATCAGCATGTTGCCCAGCATCGTCATCTCGTCGGGGGCGATGCCGTCGATCTGCACGATGCTCGAGGCCTCGACGTGGCGGCGCCGGGCGGTCTCGGCGGCCGGCGGCCCGGCCGGCTGGCCCAGGAACGCCTCGAGGTCCTCGCGGGCGATGCGGTACTGCTTGCCGATGCGCACCGCCTTGAGCCGCCCGTCGCGCACGTAGGTGCGCACGGTCTTCACGTGCAGGCCCAGCAGGTTCGCCACCTGCTCCACCGAGTACGGCTGCTGCGGCATCCCACTCCCCTCCGTCCGGCTCCCCCACGTACCCTATCCAGCCGTCCGACGAGGGATGTTGGGGAGTCCTGAGGGCATGAACGGCCAAGGTCGCGGAAAGGGTCGGGTGACACGGCCGGTAGGCTGCTTTCATGTTCCACCGCAAACCCATCGAAGAGCGCATCGCCGAGCGTGTCGCCAAGCGCCCGCCGCTCAAGGAGGGCAAGCACTTCGAGCACCGCCCCGCGTTGATCGTGTTCTGCGTGGTCATCGCGCTTGTCGCGCTGAAGATCGTGGGCGCGTTCGTCCTCATGAAGTCGGGCGTCCAGTAGGACGCCGCCGCACTGACCGTACTCGACGGAAGATCGGTATGCGCGCGGAGGTCGAGTGGGTGGACTCACGTCCGTGAATCTACTGGTCATGTCTCAATTCCCTCTGTTTCACGGCGTTCCGAACCATGTGGAGAGTGCCTCGCGCAGCGGGGGCATGGCGCTGTCCGTGGATTCGTCGAGGCCGGCGGCCCAGGCGACGTGGCCGTCCGGGCGGATCAGCAGCGCGTCAGCCGGCCGATCGTCGGTCTTGGCGGTGTGGACGTTGAGGAGGTGCCGCCAGTCCCGGGCGATCTGGCGGAGCTCTGGGCGGTCGGCCAGGTCGAGGAGGACGGGCCGGGCGGTGTGCAGGAGGTCGGCGACGCTGGTGACGCCCTTGTCGGTGTGCAGCGTGAGGTCGGGGGCGAAGGTGCCGGTCAGCGGGTGGTGATTGGAGCCGGGCATCGGGTAGCGGATGTCGGTTCCGGCGACGAGGGCTCCCATCCGGCGTAGCGGCTGCTCGTCGGTGAGCAGTTCGGTGAAGACCTCCCGGAGCGCTTCGGCGGCCGCGTCGTGCCCGCGCCGCAGGGCTACCTGTGCTCGGGTATGCAGCAGGGTGCGGGCGCCGGCCAGGTGACGTTCGGTGTGGTAGGTGTCCAGCAGGCCGGCCGGGGCCGTGCCGTGGAGGTCGGCGGCCAGCTTCCAGGCCAGGTTGACCGCGTCCAGCATGCCGGCGTTGAGCGCCACTCCGGTGGCGGGGAACAGATGTGCCGCGTCGCCGGCGAGCAGGATGCGTCCGGCACGGTATCGCTCGGCCTGGTGGGCATTGAAGGTGAACCGGGACAGCCGGGTCGATCCGGCCAGGGGCAGGTGTGCGCCGAGCACGCGGTGGACGCTGTCCTGGAATTCGGCCAGGGTCATGGGGACGTCGTCGTCGTATTCGGTGGTCTCGTCCTCGACGGTGTAGAGGGAGACGGACCGGGTGCCGGGTGAGGAGCCGACGCCGAGCAGGCCATGGTTCGTGCGGGTGAAACCGGCGCGGACCGCGCCGAAGCCGGGGATGTCGAGATCGCCGTTGCCCAGAACGGTGACCGTGTGGGGCAGGGTGACCTGGGCCAGGCGGTTGACCTCGGGATAGGTGGTGCCGGGGAACGGAATGCCGGCCCAGCCACGGATGTGGCTGCGCGCGCCGTCGCACCCCACGAGGTACCGCGTGCTCGTCCGGTAAGGACCGTCCGGGCCGCGCACGTCCACGGTGACCGCGTCGTCGTCCTGGCTTACCCCGGTCACCTCGTGTCCTCGGCGAAGGTCGACGCCGAGTTCGCCTGCTCGTTCGCCGAGCAGCCGCTCGAGCAGTTGCTGCGGCAGCGGCAGGGCGTGCATCGGGGGATCCGGCAGCTGGGTGAAATCCAGGTGCACGCCGCCGAACGGGAACCGGGGCGCCGGCGCAGGGCCGGTGCAGGCCGCTTCGAAACGTTCCAGCAAGCCCCGGTAGCGCAGCAGCTCCAGAATCTGCCCGCCCAGGCCCCCGGCCTTGGGGGTGTCGCGGGGGCGCGGCTGTCGTTCCAGCACCAGCGGCCGCACTCCGGCCAGACACAGCTCGGCGGCCAGCATGAGACCCGTCGGACCGGCTCCCACGACGATCACGTCGGCGTCCCCCGCCGGCCGCTCTTCTCGCAGGTCTTCTTCCGCAGGCCGGGCGGCATCGTGGTGCTTCATCATCTATGACCTTTCGATCGTGTCGTTCGTCGCGTCGGAACGCGCGAATCGGACGGAGCTGTCAGCCGGGTGCCAGGCGGCTGAGGTGTTCCCAGGCGCGGTACTCTTCGGCCCTGGCCTCGTTCATCTGCTGAACCAGATCGAAGGACCGGCTGCCGACGATCAGCCGCAGGGGCGGGTCGGGCAGGTCCACGAGCCGCATGACGACCGGCGCGGCCGTGCTCGGGTCGGGCCCCACTTCGTCGCCCCACATCTCGGTCAGCTTCGCCCGCAGCGGGTCGTACGCCGCGTCGGGCGTGGTGGCCGTCGTGCCGGTCGTGAACAGGCCGGTGTCGTAGCCGCCCGGCTGGACGATGGTGACCTTGACGCCGAAGGGTTCGACCTCCATGGCCAGCGCCTGGCCGAGGGAGTCGATGGCCGATTTGCCGGCCGCGTACAGGCCGGCCGAGGCCATCCCGCCGCCCGTGCCCATCGTCGTCACCAGGAGGATGTGGCCCGAGCTCTGGGCGCGCAGGTGGGGCAGCACGGCCTGGGTGACCCAGATCGGCCCGAGGACGTTGACGTCGAAGTGGGCGCGGATCTGGGTCTCCGTGGCCTCTTCAACCATGCCGTACAACATCGCGCCGGCGTTGTTGACCACGATGTCGAGCCTGCCGAACGCGGCCACCGCCCGATTTACACCCTCGTGCACCGCGGCGTGGTTGGAGACGTCGAGCGGAACGCACGCCAGGGTGTCGGGATGGCGGGCCCGCAGGCTCTCCAGCGGCGCCATGTCGCGGGCCGCGGCCACGACGCGATCTCCCCTGCTCAGCGCAGCCTCCGCGAACGCCCTGCCCAGCCCCCTGGACGCGCCCGTGATGAACCAGACGCGCATGGCACTCACTCCTTGCATCAGTTGTCGAGAGCCTGGTAGACGGTGGTCCAGAAGTCGCTCATCAGGTGGGCGGGGTTGGGCACGCTGTAGCCGAGCTGGCAGAGCAGGATGCCGGTGAGCTGGTTGGCCGGGTCGGCGTAGGCGGAGGTGCCGCTGCCGCCGTCCCAGCCGAACTGGCCGATCGGGGCGTAGTCGCCGCGGTAGGTGCGCACCGCCATGCCCAGGCCCCAGCCGCCCTGCTGGCCCTGGCCGAAGGAGATGTGCACGGCGTCGCGGGCCAGCGCGGTACGGGCGGCGTTCTGCTCCGGAGTGAGCCGGTTGGTGGTCATCAGCTCCACCGCCCGCCGCGACAGGATCCGCCGGCCCTCGTGAACCCCACCGTTGAGCAGCGTCCGGAAGTAGGCGTGGTAGTCGTCGGCGGTGGAGACCAGGCCGCCACCGCCGCCCTGGAACGCCGGGGGCTTGCTCCACCTGCCGCCCTCGGGTTCGTCCCACGCGAGGAACTCGCCCGTGACGGGGTCGGGGGCGTACAGGGTGGGCAGCCGGTCGATCTGGTCGGCGGGCACGTGGAAGCCGGTGTCCTTCATGCCCAAGGGCTCGAAGATGCGCTCGCGCAGGAAGTCCTCGAAGCTCTGGCCGGTCACCCGGGACACCAGCACGCCGACCAGGTCGCTGCTGATCTGGTACTGCCACTGCTCGCCGGGCTGGTGCATCAGGGGCAGCTCGCCCAGGCGGCGCATCCACTCGTCCTGCTCCGGAACCTCGGTCGGCAGGTTCGGGGTCAGCCCCCGCTCGAAGATGGCGTTCAGGATCGGGGTGCCCAGCGCGGTCATGTCCATACCCAGGCCGAAGGTGGAGGTCAGCACGTCGCGGACGGTGATCGGGCGGCGGGCCGGCACGATGGCGTCCAGCTCGGCGTCGATGCTCTTGAGCACCTGCCGGCCGGACAGCTCGGGCAGCCACGGGTCGACCACGTCGTCCAGCCGCAGCCGGCACTCGTCCAGCAGCACCATCGCCGCCGCGATCGAGACCGGCTTGGAGGTGGAGGCCATTCGGAAGATCGTGTCGCGGCGCATCGGCGCGCCGCCGTCTTGCCGCATCGTGCCCAGCGTCTCCACGTGGGTCTGGCCGCCGCGGCTGACCAGGGCCACCAGGCCGGGGATCTTCCCCGAGTCGACATGCCCTGCCAGCACCTCACGCAGCCTGCGCAGCCCCTGCTCGGAGAAGCCGTTTCCGCCGATTGCCATGATCCTTGTCTCCTTGTCGTCATGATTGGTCCGCCGGTTCCGTTCCGATCCGGCGTTCGTGCACTCACCCTCGCGAATGGGCCCGACCTCGGGCCGCCGCTGACGCGGCAGCGCCAGGTCAGCGGGCAGCCCGGCCGGGTGAAGGCCGCCCCGTGGCGAAGCCGGGAACATAGTCCTTGAGCCGCATCAGGCGCGGGCGGGCCGCCGTCGTGCGATCGAGCCCCTCCTGCGGAGGCGTGCCCAGGAGGAACTGGTCGGCGCCTTCGCGCCCCAGGTGCTGGTGCTCGGCGACGAAGCCGCGCATCTCCCGCTCGTAGGCGGCGAACCGCCCGGCCACGATGCGCTTGTGCTGCCCGGCGTCATCGCGGTCGTAGGCCAGCGGCCCGGAGGCGAAGTGCATGCCTCACCGCGCAGGCCCGCCGCATACCCGCCCGCGCGCACCCGCGGGGCGCGCTCCACCACGGCCGAAGTAAGCCCGTGGTGGCGCAGCCAGTACGCCAGTGCGGCCCCGGCGACGCCGGCGCCGCAAACCAGGACGTCCAACCACATGCTCCCTCGACCAGGCGAATCGTACGCATCGAGGATCAAGTACGGTGAACACCCGAAACAACGACGAACCCCGAAAGATCACCTTCAGCGGGAGTGAACGGAGCAGGTCAGGCGTGGAACTGCGGGACATCGAGATCTTCCTGACCCTGGCCGAGGAACTGCACTTCGGCCGCACCGCCACCCGGCTGTGCCTGTCACCCGCTCGCGTCACCCAGGCGATCCAGAAGCAGGAACGGCAGGTCGGCGCTCCGCTCTTCGAGCGCAACAACCGCACGGTCCGGCTGACTCAGGTGGGGCGGCAGCTCCGGGACGACCTCCGGCCGCTGTATGCCGGGCTGAAGGACAGCATGGAACGCGCCCAGCTCGCCGGCCAGGGCATCACCGGCATCCTGCGGGTCGGCATGCTCCCGCTCAACGCCCACGACCTTCGCCCCTACTGGGACGTATTCCGCCTGCGCCACCCGCTGTGGAAGCTGCGCGTCCGCAAAGCACAGGTGGGCGAAGCCTTTCCCGCGCTGCGGCGCGGAGACATCGACGTCCTGGTGAGCTGGCTCCCCGTCGACGAACCCGACCTCACCGTGGGGCCGGTCGTGTTCGCCGAGCAGCGCGTGCTGGCCGTCGCCACCGATCACCAGCTCGCCCCGCGCGCGTCGGTCTCGCTGGAGATGGTCTCCGACTTCCAGCACCCGCACGCCGACACCGGGCCCGGCTACTGGTACGACGCCTACGCCCCGCGCCTTACCCGGCGAGGCCGTCAGATCGAGCGCGGTCCCGTGGTGCGGGACGCGGAAGAGGCCATGACCCTCGCCAGCATGGACGGGCTTGTCGTGCTCTTCCCCGCCCACGTCACCCGCTACTGGGTACGGCCGGACATCGCCTACCTGCCGGTCACCGATATGGAGCCGCTGTCGTACGCGCTGGTGTGGCGGAGCGAGGCTGAGAGCGAGCCCATCCGGGCCCTGGCCGGGATCATCCGCGATCTGGGCCCTCTTCCGTCGGTCCCTGCCCTTGAGGTGGCCTCGGCGCCACAGCGACCGCGATCGCCGTCGCCATCGGGATAATCACGGCAGCGAAAAAATACGAACGCAAGCCCGAGCACAGCGATGCACACCTGAACCGGGTTACCGTGACCATATCGCGATCGGCGGTCAGCCGCTGCTCGCGCATGGCCAGCAGCAGGTCCTGGGGCTCGGCCCGGTCTTGGCGATCCTGAGCCCGTTCCGCCGCGTGCCTGCGCTCACCGTCAAGCGGTCGCATCTCCTCAGCGACGTCGCCACCGTGGTAACCCAGGCAGCCTTGCCGCTCCGCGGCCCGCGCGGTCACGCCGCCCGGCCCGCTCGGCCAGTTCCTGCAGCAGGGCCGCGAGCGCCCCCGCCTCCCGCTCGTGCTGCCGCGCGGCCCCGGCTACAGCCGCCGGGTGCTGGCCATCCTGCGTTATCTCGACGCGTGAGCACGCCGTGGATGCCAGAGCGTCTCCCCCGAGATGGCGAGAGCCGGGCGGATCAGGCCTCCAGGGCGCTGCCCTTCTGCCACTTGCTGAACGGCATCTGCCAGAAGCCCCAGCCGTTGTTCCACTCCAGTGCCCGGTCGGTGCCGACGATCTTGACGACGTCGCCCCGGTGGAAGTTGTCGTAGAACCACTTGGCGTCGCTGGGGTGGGCGTTGATGCATCCGTGGCTCACGTTGGCCCGGCCCTGCGAGCCGACCGACCACGGTGCGCCGTGGACGTACTCGCCGCTGTTGGAGATGCGGACGGCGTGGTTGACGACCTCCTTGTAGTACCCGGGGTCGCCCTCCTTCTTCCCGGGAGAGATCATCGTGACCGGGTTGCCGCGTTCCATGGTCAGGTGGACGCCGCTGGTGGTGGTGTACTCGCGGGTGGTCGCCTTGCCGGCGCTGATCTTCATGGTCTTCACGACCTTGCCGTCGCGCCGGACCACCATCATGTGGGTCCTGGTGCTGACCGAGCTGATCCAGGCCGCGCCGATCTTGATGGTCGTGCTGTGGTCCTCGACGCCGTAAGTGTCCTGCCCGGCCTTCACCCCGGTCAGGTGCGCGGTGAACTTGACCTTCTGGTGCGCGGGCCAGTACTTGGCCGTCCGGTAGATGACGAACTTGTCGTCGACCCACCGCCAGGCGCCCTTGACCGGCTTCTCCGCGTCCACTTCGAGGGCCTGCTCCACGGCGGCCTTGTCCCGCACCGGCGCGTTGAACCTCACCATGATCGGCATGCCGACGCCGACGGTCTCCCCCTTGATGCCGGGGGTGACGTCCACGACCTCGAGCCCGACCTTGGGCTTGAGCGTGGTGAAGCGGCTGGTCGCGGTCGCGGGGCCGCCCTCGCCGGTGGCCTTGGCCGACACCGTGTACCTGGCGGAGGGCTTGAGCGGCTGCTTGGATGTCCACTTGGTGTGGCCGGCGTCGAACTCGCCCTCGAGCGTCTCGCCGCCCGCCTGGACCGTGACCTCCTCCAGTTGGCCGTTGGCGGCGGTGACGACCACGGTCTTGTCGGGACGCACCTTGGCGCTGCCCGTCGCGGGGCTGATCGTGATGGCGGGAGCCGGGACGGCGGGCGCGGCGGCGCCGCCGCCGGAGTCCCCGGTTCCGCCGCCCGACGAGCCTGGCGCGCCCGATCCACCGGAACACGCCGACAGAGCCGCGGTCAACGTGACGGCGACTGCGGCGATCGGCCACCTCGAACGACTACCAGTGCTCAGCACAACTACTACTCCCCCATGAGCGCGAAGGGCACCATAAGACCTTATTCGGGGTTGCCTCTTATGTTGTCATTTTCTCCTGCGCTAAGGTCACATTTCGGTCGCTTCTCCGGTGGAGTCGTCTCTGTTGACGGTAAGGTGCGGGTCAAGACTGATCAAGCACCCAGTCAGCATCCGCCGTGGCGAGGGCCTGCACGTCCGCGTACGACGGGAGGCCGGCGGGGATGTCCCCGCCTCCGGCGACCGCCCGGGCGGTCTCGGCCACCGCGTGCAGGGCGGCCCGCAGGAGCAGCGACCCGGTGCTGATCCGCCGGACGCCGAGCGCGGCCAGACCCGCGACCGTGTGGCGGCCGGGCAGGAACAGCACGTTGAGCGGCAGGTCGACCGCCTCTGCCAGCGCCCGTACGTCGTCGTCGCCTGCCACCCCGGGAACGAACGTCCCGTCGGCCCCGGCCTCGGCGAAGGCCCGCTGCCGGGCGAGGGTCTCCCGCAGGTCCCCGGCGCCCAGCCAGTAGGTGTCGGTGCGGGCGTTGACGAACAGCTCCGGCGCCCGCGCCTTGACCGCCGCGATCGTCTCGCACCGCTCGCCGAGGTCCGCCAGTGTGCCGTCCGGCCGGCCGTCCTCGATGTTGACGCCCGCCACGCCCAGGGCGGCCAGGTGGGCGGCGATCTCGGCCACCCCCTCCGGCGTGTCCGCGAAGCCGCCCTCGATGTCCACCGACACCGGGCACGGCAGCCCGGCCAGCCGCCGGGCCAGCGCCAGCGTCTCCGCCGCGGTGTCGCCGGTCGCGTCGGGCTTGCCCGCCGCCGCGGCGACGCCGAGGCTC
The DNA here is from genome assembly GCF_040675265.1 of Microbispora sp. NPDC049633. Lineage (NCBI taxonomy): Bacteria > Bacillati > Actinomycetota > Actinomycetes > Streptosporangiales > Streptosporangiaceae > Microbispora > Microbispora sp. NPDC049633. The sequence goes on along the minus strand of NZ_JBFAOO010000033.1, from coordinate 17,858 downwards.
GTGGTGCCGATCGCGGCGAACCCGGCGGCGGCCAGCACGGCCGCCGAGGCGTGGTCCCAGGCGTTGGGCAGCACCAGGGGGCGCTCGGCATGATGGAGCGCCCGGAATGTCGCGGCGTGCGTGCTCATCGGTGTCCTTCCGTTGTGTCGGGGTCGTGCAGGCAGAGCCGGGCGGGCACCCGCAGGTTCGGCGACGGCTCGTACGAGAGCTCGGGGTCGGCGAGCCGGTGGGCGGCCGCGGCTTCCACGATGCCCGCGGCCAGGGCGAGCGCGGCGGCCTGCCCCGGGCAGGGCCTGATGCCGTCGCCGAAGCCCAGGTGCCTGCCACCGAAGCGCAGGTGCTCGCCGCCGCCCCGCTGCCGGAAGCGGGCCGGGTCGAAGCGGTGCGGGTCGGGGAAGACCTCGGGGTCCCGGTTGGCCGCGGCCAGATCCAGCACGAGGACGGCCCCCGCGGGCACGGGGACTCCCCCTGCCGTGGGGTCCTCGGCCGCCACCCGGCGCGTGAGCCGTACGGGCGGGTCCCACCGCAGGGTCTCGGCCAGCAGCGCCTCGACCGGCCACCGCAGGGCCAGCTCGGCGGGCATGCGCGTCACGGCGGCGAGGGCGTTGCCCACCAGGCCGGCGGTGGCGTCACACGCCTGCACCAGCACCCCCGCCACGGCGGCCAGCAGGCGCGGCTCGGGCGCGTCCCCTCCGCCGAGCGCGGCCGCCAGCACGGCCACCGCCGCGTCGGCCGCGCCCCCGGCTGGCGTCGCGGCGGAAACGGCGGACAGGTGGTAGGCGGCGGCCATGGCCCGCACCGCGGCGACGACCTCCTCCCGCCGCTCCTCCGGGACGCCGAGCCGCGTGGCGAGGACCCCGACCGGGACGCGGCGCGCGATCGTGGCCATCACGTCGACGGGTGCCCCGCCCGCCAGTTCGGCGCGCGTCCGCTCCCGGGCCTCGCGGCGCAGCCGTGCGGGGTCCAGGGCGTCGAGCGACTCCAGCACGCGCGCGCGGCGGCGGGCGTGCTCGGCCCCGTTGCTGAACCTGCTGACCGCTCCCCGCAGCCAGGCCATCCCCGGCCCCGAACCCGTTCCGGGCGGCGCGGCGGGCGCGGCCGGGACGAGGAACCGGGGATCGGCGAGCACGGCGCGCACGTCCGCGTACCGGGTAAGCCGCCGTTCCCGTACGGCGGGCGGATCTGCTGTCATCGGTCGCCGGGGGCGCGTGGAGGCCGCCCCCTTCACCCCTTTCGTGGTGGTCGTCGCCTCCCAGGCAGGTTAGAGCCGTGATCCTTCGGCACCGGTCGAACGATGAACGTTTCATGTCCGGGCATGCTGTGCGCGGCTTGTGGGTCTTTGGGCCTTTTCAAGGGTCGCCGCGCGGGTTATCACAGGGCGAGAGGGCGAATGTGATCTCCCGTCCTTCCGAGCGCGATCCACGGCTCCACCGACGTACGGGTTCCACGCGCCGGGTCACCGGCGTCGACATCTGCACGCCCACTGGGCACCACCGCGATGGAGGACGGCATGCGCCTGTTACGGACCGTGGTCACTCGATTACTCCTGTTGTGCGCGATGGTCGCCGCGGGCGCCGTCGCCGGGGCGGGGGCCGCCAACGCGGCCGTCCCCGACGTGTGGGGATTCGCCTACGTCAACGTGACCTCCGGTGTGCCGAGCATGGCCCACCAGGCGGGCAGCTGGGCGGCCGGGAACGTGTCGGTCTCACCCGGCGTTCCCGGTGAGTTTTTCGTGCGGTTCCCCCAGATCGGCATTCGCGGCGGCGTCGCGCATGTGACGGCGGTCTCGCAGGCGGCCGAGTGGTGCCAGCTGGAGAAATGGGGACAGAGCGGCTCGGACGAGATCGTGGCGGTGCGGTGCTACCGGTACGGCGGAGGCCCCGCTCCCGACGCGCGGTTCACCATCGTCTTCGCCTCCAGCAGCGGGCCGCTGGCCTCGGCGACCCAGGCGTTCGGCTACGTCCACTCGGACGGCAGGTCCATCGTCTCCGACTACAACTCCTCACTCGCCGCCAACACCGTCGTCCACGACGCCACCGGCGTGTGGACGGTGACGATGCCCGGCCTCGGCGCGACCTCTCCGGCGGGCAACATCCAGGTCACCGCGGTCGACTCGGGCTCGCCGGCGCGGTGCAAGGTGGGCGACTGGAGCTGGTCGGCGGGTGCGCAGAAGTTCCGGGTGCTGTGCCACAACGCGACCACCGCGCTGCGCGACACCGGCTGGACCCTCACCTACCAGCGTGAACGTGCCATCACCGGCGCCGCCGCACCGCCGAGGTTCTTCGCCTACACCTTCGACCACACCCCGGGCAACGCCGGACCGTACGCGCCGGCCCCCGCCGGGATCAACTTCAACAACGCGGGGGCGGTCAACACGGTGCAGTCGGCCGGGCTCGGCCTGCGCCTGGTGCGCTTCCCCGCGGTCGGATCGCCGCCCGACGACGTCCAGGTGACTGCGTTCGGAGCCGGCCCCGGGTTCTGCAACCTGCTCACGGTGTGGGGCGTGTCGGGTTCGGAGGCCGTGGTCCGCGACGTGGCCTGCTACAGCGGCGGCGTGCGGGCCGCCCAGCAGGCGTTCGTGACCTACACCTCCAAGTACTGACATCACCCCCCGGCCGGGGCGGGCCGGGCGGTGGCGGGGCGGCGCGGTTCGCGTCCCCTGTCACCGGACCGACTACCACCACCGGACCGACTGTCACCGGACCGACTGTCACCGGACCGGCGACCGGGCACGACCCGCCGGGCCATCCCCGGCGGGGCCTCTCGCACGACCTGTCATGGAGGACAGATGCGCCTGTTACGAAAAGTGGTCACTCGAATTCTTCTGCTGTGTGCGATGGTCGCCGCGGGCGCCACCGCCGGGGCGGGGGCCGCCAACGCGGCCGTTCCCGACGTGTGGGGGTTCGCCTACGTCGACGTCACCTCCGGCGTGCCGAACCTGGCCTACCAGGCGGGCAGCTGGGGGGCCGGGCCGACGGTCAGCGTCACGCCCGGCGGCACGGGTGAGTACTTCGTGCGCTTCCCGAAGATCGGCATCCCCAAGGGCGGGATCGCGCACGTCACCGCGATCTCGCAGGCGGCCGAGTGGTGCCAGATCGAGAAGTGGGGGCAGTCCGGCTCGGACGAGATCGTGGCGGTGCGGTGCTACCGGTACGGCGGCACCCCCGTCAAGGCGCGGTTCTCGATCGTCTTCGCCAGCAGCAGCGGGGCGCTGGCCTCGGCGTCCCAGGCGTACGGCTACGTCTACTGGGACGGCGGATCCATCGCCTCCGACTACAACTCCGCGCTCGGCGTGAACGCCGTCTTCCCCAACACGACCGGCGACTGGACCGTCTGGCTGCCCGGGCTCGGCTCCGCCGTGCAGGCGGGCAACATCCAGGTCACCGCGGTCGACTCCGGCAAGCCGGCGCGCTGCAAGGTGGGCGCCTGGAGCTGGGCGCCGTCGGGGCAGAAGATCCAGGTGCTGTGCCACGACGTGTCCGACAAGCCGTACGACACCGGCTGGACCCTCACCTACCAGCGCGAGCGGGCGATCACCGGGGCGTACGCGCCGCCGAAGCTGTTCGCCTACACCTTCGACAACGTCCCGGCCAACCCCGGCCCGTACGCGCCCGCCCCCGCGGGGATCAACTACAACTCCCAGAGCGGGATCAACACGGTGCGGACGGCCGGGCCCGGCATGCGCCTGGCGTTCTTCCCCAGGGTCGGAGTGACGCCCAACAACGTGCAGGTGACGGCGTACGGCCCCGGGCCGGAGTTCTGCAACCTGCTCACGCTGTGGACGACCTACGGGTCCGACGTCTACGTGCGTGACGTGGTCTGCTACAAGGGCACCACCCAGGTGGACCAGCCCTCGTTCGTGACCTACGTCTCCGCGTACTGACGGCACCCGCCCGCCGGGCGGGCCGGGCGGTGGCAGGGTGGCGCGGCCCGCGCCCCCTGCCGCCGATGGCCGGGCACGACCCGCCGGGCCACCGCCGGCGCGGCCTCTCCCCCGACCACAGCATCACCTGTCATGGAGGACACGTGCTCCTGTTACGCAACGTGGTCATCCGGATACTGCTGATGTGCGCGGTCGTCGCGGCGGCGACCGTCGCCGGGGCGGGGGCCGCAAACGCGGCCGTCCCCGACGTGTGGGGATTCGCCTTCGTCAACACGACCTCCGGCGTGCCGAGCCCGGCCTACCAGGCGGGCAGCTGGGCGCCCGGGCCGACGGTCAGCGTCACCTCCGGCGGCTCCGGTGAGTACTTCGTGCGCTTCCCGAAGATCGGCATCCCCAGGGGCGGGGTCGCGCACGTGACCGCCATCTCGCAGTCGCCGGAATGGTGCCAGATCGAGAAGTGGTGGCAGGACGGCCCGGACGAGGTCGTGGCGGTGCGGTGCACGCTGTACGGCGGCGGGCACCACGCGCAGACGTTGTTCTCCGTCGTCTTCGCCTCCAGCAGCGGGGCGCTGGCCTCGGCGTCCCAGGCGTACGGCTACGTCTACTGGGACGGCGGATCCATCGCCTCCCACTACAACTCGGCGCTCGCCACCAACTCCGTCGCCCACACGGGCACCGGGGCCTGGACGGTCGTGCTGCCCGGGCTCGGCTCGGCCGCGCAGGCGGGCAACATCCAGGTCACCGCGGTCGACTCGGGCCGGGCGGCGCGGTGCAAGGTCGGGGCCTGGGACTGGTCCAAGGACGCCCAGAAGATCCGGGTGCTGTGCCACGACGCGACCGATGTGCCGCTCGACACCGGCTGGACCCTCACCTACCAGCGGCAGCGGGCGATCATGGGGGCGGCGGTGCCGCCGAAGTACTTCGCATACACCTTCGACAACGACCCGTCCAACCCCGGGCCGTACGCGCCCGCCCCCGCCGGGGTCAACTACAACTACACCGGTGCGGTCAACACCCTGACGAGGACCGTGACCGGCCGGCGCTGGGTGGCGTTCCCCTCGGTCGGGGTGCTGCCCAGCAACGTGCAGGTCACCGCGTACGGCTCCGGGCCGGAGTTCTGCAACCTGGTGACGTTGTGGGTCACGGCGGGCTCCGACGTCCACGTCCGCGACGTCTTCTGCTACCGGGGGAACGTCAAGGTCGACTCCCCGTCGCTGGTGACCTACACCTCGCAGTACTGACGCGGCCGGGGCGGGCGCGCCGGCCAGGACCCGCGGATCAGGGCACACGGATCAGGGCACACGGATCAGGGCACACGGATCAGGGCACACGGATCAGGGCACGCGGATCAGGGCACGCGGAGGCGGTGGGTCAGCCCCGTGTGGCGGCGGCCCGCCCCCCGCGTGCGCACCGCCTGGCCGAGCGCCCGCCGCGACCCGACGACGACCACGAGCTTCTTGGCCCGGGTGATGGCGGTGTAGAGCAGGTTGCGCTGCAGCATCATCCAGGCGCTGGTGGCCAGCGGGATGACCACCGCCGGATACTCGCTGCCCTGGGAGCGGTGGATGCTGACCGCGTAGGCGTGGGCGAGTTCGTCGAGCTCGTCGAAGGAGTAGTCGACGTTCTCGTCCTCGTCGGTGAGCACGGTCAGCTTGCTCTCCTCGGGGGTGATGGCGGTGACCACGCCGACCGTGCCGTTGAACACCCCCGCCGCGCCCTTGTCGTAGTTGTTGCGCAGCTGGGTGACCTTGTCTCCGACGCGGAAGACCCGCCCGCCGTACCGGCGCTCGGGCATGCCCTCCCGGGCGGGGGTCAGCGCCTCCTGCAGGGCGATGTTCAGCGCTCCCGCGCCGGCCGCGCCGCGGTGCATGGGCGCGAGCACCTGGACGTCCCTGCGCGGGTTGAGGCCGAACTTCCTCGGGATCCGCCGGGCCACCACGTCCACGGTCAGGGCGGCGATCTCCTCGGGTTCCTCGCAGGGGAACAGGAAGAAGTCGGGGAACTCGCGCACCAGCGGCTGCTGTCCGGTGTTGACGCGGTGGGCGTTGACGACCACGCCGGACTCCTGCGCCTGACGGAAGATCTGCGTCAGTCGCACCCGGGGGATGGCGGGGGCGGCCAGCAGGTCGCGCAGCACCTCTCCGGCGCCGACCGAGGGAAGCTGGTCGACGTCGCCGACGAACAGCAGGTGCGCTCCCGGGGCGACGGCCTTGGCGAGCTTGTTGGCCAGCAGCAGGTCGAGCATGGACGCCTCGTCCACCACGACCAGGTCGGCGTCGAGGGGGTTGTCGCGGTCGAAGGTGGCGTCCCCGCCGGGGCGCAGCTGGAGCAGCCGGTGCACGGTCGTCGCCTCGTGCCCGGTCAGCTCCGCCAGCCGCTTGGCCGCGCGGCCGGTCGGGGCGGCCAGGATGACCTTGGCCCGCTTCGCGCGGGCGAGGGTCACCACCGAGCGCACGGTGAAGCTCTTGCCGCAGCCGGGGCCGCCGGTCAGCACCGCGACCTTCTCGGTCAGCGCGAGCCGTACGGCCTGGGCCTGCTCGGGCGCGAGGTCGGCGCCGGTCCGGCCGCGCAGCCAGTCGAGGGCGGCCGGCCAGTCGACGTCGGTGAACGCGCCGAGCCGGTCGTGCCCGGCGTTCAGCAGGGTGCGCAGCGTGCCGGCCAGCGACAGCTCGGCGCGGTGGAAGGGGACGAGGTAGATCGCGGGGACGGTGCTGTCGCCGTCGTCCCCGTTCTGCTCGCCGTTCCCTCTGGCCGGGATCTCCTCGCGGACCACGCCCTCCTCGGCGACCAGCTCCTCCAGGCAGGCCGTGGTCAGGTCGGCCGGCACCTCCAGGATCTTCACGGCGTCGGCGACCAGATTGGGCGCGGGCAGGAAGCAGTGGCCGTCGTCGGCGGCCTGGGAGAGCGTGTAGCGCAGCCCGGCCTTGACCCGCTCGGGGCTGTCGTGCGGGATGCCCACGGCCTGCGCGATGGTGTCGGCCGTCTTGAAGCCGATGCCCCACACGTCGTCGGCGAGGCGGTAGGGCTCCTTGCGGACCACGTCGATGGAGTCCTCGCCGTACTGCTTGAAGATGCGCACGGCGATGGAGGTGGACACCCCGACGCCCTGCAGGAAGATCATCACCTCCTTGATGATCTTCTGCTCCTCCCAGGCCGCGGCGATCATCTTGGTCCGTTTCGGCCCGAGGCCGGGGACCTCGACCAGCCGCTTCGGCTCCTCCTCGATGACCCGCAGCGTGTCGGTGCCGAAGTGGTCCACGATCCGCTCGGCCATCTTCGGGCCGATGCCCTTGATCAGGCCGGAGCCGAGGTAACGCTGGATGCCCTGGATCGTCGCCGGCAGGACGGTGGTGTACGACCAGACCTCGAACTGCCTGCCGTACTTGGGGTGGGAGCCCCAGCGACCGGTGAGACGCAGCGACTCCCCCACCTGCGCCCCGAGCAGGGGCCCGACGACGGTCAGCAAATCGGTGCCCGACCGTTCGGTGGCGACCCTGGCGATCGTGTAGCCGGTCTCCTCGTTGGCATACGTGATCCGCTCCAGTACGGCGTCGAGCTGCACGCCGGGCGGCCTGCCCGCGGCGCCTCCGGGAGGATTCGTCATGGGTCGCATTGTCTCCCACCCGGCGGGGCCCGCCCGACCGTGACCGGCCGGGTGGGGACGGGGCCGCCCCCGGCCTCGCAGGGGCCGGGGGCGGCGTTTCCGCGGGTGCTACCCGGTGAAGTCCGCGGCGTGGTCGCGGGCCCAGGTGGCGAAGGTGCGGGGAGCGTGGCCGGTGACCTGCTCGACGACGTCGGTCAGGGGCACGGGGCGGCCGTCGTTGCCCCGCCAGTAGGCGAGCAGGGCGTCGGCGTACGGACCGGGGATGTAGCCGGCCATCTCCTTCTTCCACTCCCCGGGGGTGACGTGGCCGACGGTGATGGGCCGCCCGACGACCTCGGCGAGCCGCTCGATCTGTTCGGTGAACGTGAGGCTCTCCGGGCCGGTCGGATGCAGGCACCGGCCCTGGTGGCGTGGGTCGGTGAGCACGGTGAAGGCCACCTCGGCGAGGTCCCGTTCGTGGATGGGGTCGGTGTGCGAGCCCGGGTAGGGCAGGTTCACCGGGTTGCCGGCCCTGATGGACCAGGCCCAGGCGCCCGCGTTGCCGGCGAAGGAGCCGGGGCGCAGGATCGTGGTGGTCAGCGGCGCGGCGAGCAGCGCGGTCTCGACGTCGAGGTGCGACTTGGCCAGTGGGTCACCGGCCGCGTCGGGGTTCAGCACGCTGGCGGACGACAGCAGGACGACGTGCTCGACGCCGGCCGTGACGGCGGCGTCGGCGAACTCCGCGATGTGCGAGGCCTCGGCGTACAGGAAGACCTCCCTGACGCCGGCGAGGGCGGCCGGGAAGGTCGCGGGATCGGTGAGGTCGCAGGTGACGGCGGTGACGCCGTCCGGCACGCGCAGCCGGCCGGGGTCGCTGGAGGCCACGCGTACGACGCGGCCGGCCTGCAGCAGCAGGGTCAGCAGGTGGGTGGCGACCGCGCCGCGGCCTCCGGTGACGAGAATCATGGAAATGCTCCTGTGAACGCTGGGAATGCGGGTGCGGATGCCTTCCGGCAACGGGGAAGGCTCAGCGGGCGTGGGCGACACGGCGCGCGGGCAGCGGGACGCCCGTCGCGCAGGCGGCGGTGACGGCCTCGGCCGGAGGCGCCCACGGCGGTGCCGCGCCGGTCACCGTGGGGCCGGGCGGGTCGAACACACCGGGGGCGGACGCCGACGGGAAGATCGCCCATCTGGGCGGAGACTGGGGTGCGGACATGGCGAGGCAGACTCTCCACTGAGAGATCCAGACAGCCTGTGCTGAGGCTGTCGTGCCGGCCGGATGTCCCGGCACGCTCGGGAACGAGCGCCGCACCTTACGATCAAGAAAGTACCACGGCCTGGCGGCTCCGCGGACGGACGCAGGTCGTGCACCGATGAGGTTCCCGCGCCGCGCCCGTCTGTATGTGTGAGATCGACTCACGGGAGGCTGGCACTATGCGGAAACTGGTCTTCGGAATGAACGTGACCCTGGACGGCTACATCGCCGCGATCGGTGACGACATCGGCTGGGGCGGAGGGGACGGTCCGGACTCATCGCCGAGCGCCGAGCTGTTCCAGTGGTGGTACGACCAGATGCGGGCGAGCGAGCTGTCGCTGTACGGGCGCAAGCTGTGGGAGGCGATGAGCTCCCACTGGCCGACCGGCGATCAGCGGCCCGACGCGACCTTGGCGGAGATCCAGTTCGCGCGCCTCTGGCGGGACATGCCGAAGGTGGTGTTCTCGTCGACGATCGACAAGGTCGACTGGAACACCCGCCTGGTCACCGGCGACGCGGTCGCCGAGATCGCCCGGCTCAGGGCGGAGGACGGCGGTCCGATGGACATCGGCGGTGCGACGCTCGCCGGGGCGGCCATGCGAGCCGGGCTCATCGACGAGTACGCGCTGGTCACCGTACCGGTCCTGGTGGGCGGCGGCACGCCGTTCTTCACCGCGCTGGACAGCTGGGTGAACCTGAACCTGGTCGAGACGCGGACATTTCCCGGCGGCGTGGTGATGACCCGGTACGAGACGAGGCGATGAAGGAGCCTCCTTTCTTCGGACACGAAGACGCCCCGCCGGCGATGTCGGCGGGGCGGGGGTGGTCCGCTGGTCGGGGTGCTCGCTCCGCGGGGACTCCGGCGACGCCGGGGCGTGCGCTGGACTCGTCGACGATGAGGGCTTGTCCGATCACAGCGTCGCGGGCAGGGCCAGCCATGGTTTGTCGGTGGCGTCGAATCCGGTGAGTTCGGCGATCTCGCCGTCGACGATGTGCAGGACCGCGATGGTGAACAACCGGTATTCCGGGTCGTCGGGGGTGCGGAGGTACAGCGCGGCGGCAGGCATGCGGTTGAGCGTGGTGGCGGTGCAGCGCCAGTCGTCGTGGCCGCGCTGGAAGAGCCCACCGGAGACCCAGCCGTCCACCGCCTCCTTGGCCGTGACGGTCAAGGTGCCCGGGTCGGGCAGCATCGTGAAGCGCAGGTCGTCGCGCAGCAGGGCCGTCAGGCCGTCGAGGTCGTTGCGCTCATGGGCGTCCATATACGACCTCACCACGCCGCGCTCGTCATCCGACAGCTCGTGCGTGGCAGGGCTGCGCCAGTCGAGGCGGCGGTCGGGCAGCCGCTCGCGCATCGTCACGCGCGCCCGCTGCAGTGCGCTGGTCACCGATGCGACGGTCAGATCGAGGGCGTCGGCGGCCTTCGACGCCGGCCAGCCGAGGACGTCGCGCAAGACGAACACCGCCCGCTGCCGCGGCGGCAGGTGCTGGACGGCGACGATGAACGCCAGCTCGACCGTCTCCCGCGCCACCGCCGATTCCTGCGGGTCCTCCGGGAGCATCCGGTCCGGGTAGGGCTGCAGGTAGTGCACCTCCGCGCCCGCGCCGGGCAGCTCGGCAGGGACGGGTGTGCGGTCGTTGCGCTTGTCCAGGTAATCGAGGCAGGCGTTCGTCGCGATCCGGTACAGCCAGGTGCGCAGCGCGGCGTGACCCTTGAACGACTCCCGTTTGTTCCACGCCCGCAGGAACGTTTCCTGCGTCATGTCCTGGGCATCCTCGTAGTTCGCGAGCATCCGGTAGCAGTGCACCTGCAGCTCACGCCGGTAGCGCTCCGTGCTGAGCGCGAACTGTGCCGCGTCGTTCGAGCGGGCCGCCGCGATGAACGCGGCCCCCTCGTCGTCTGGCGATCTGGCGTCAGTCATGGTCGTCAATCCTTTCGCGGGTGGCGAGGAGCTACCAGAACCGACGACGCGGCGGAGGATTTCTGAGCGGTAGCCGCTGCACCGGCCGTAGCCCTCCAGCCCCCGGCTGATCACGGTGGCACGATCGCAGACCTGCCTGAACAGCCCACGACGAGGGCCCTGACCGCCGGAACTCCTCACGCGTCTGCGCCGGCTCGCCCGCCGATACACCCGCGCGACCATCCGCTAGCGGGGCAGGCGCAGTCCTGCGATGAGGATCCCGGCCATCCGGCGCGCGTCGTAGTGGGGATCGCTGTCCGCGCCGATGCAGAGGTTCCCGACGCCGCGCATGAGCTCGATGGCCTCGATGTCGGAGCGGATCTCACCGGCGGCGGCCGCGGCGTCGAGCAACTCGGCGCACACGGGCACGAGCCGGTCGAGGAAGTAGGCGTGCAGCGTCTCGAAGCCTGCGCTGTCGGAGCGCAGCACGGCGGCCAGGCCGTGCTTGGTGACCAGGAAGTCGGCGAAGAGGTCGATCCATCGCCCGAGCGCGACGTACGGAGTCTCGCCGGCCGCCAGCAGGGCCGGCCCGGCCTCGGCGCACGCCTCGACCTGGTGCCGGTAGACGGCGATGATGAGGTCCGCCCGCGTCGGGAAGTGGCGGTAGATCGTGGCCGTCCCGACGCCGGCCTTGGCCGCGATGTCGCGGACCGGGGCGTCCACACCCGAGGTCACGAAGACCGCGGCGGCCGCGTCGAGCAGGGCCTTCTCGTTGCGCCGGGCGTCCGCCCGCCTGGGCCGGGCCGCATGCCCCGCGCCCGGGTCGTTGTCGTTCATCGCGTCGTTCCCTCCGCCGCCGGGCTTGCTAAACGGGACGTTGTTCCGTATCGTCAAACGGGACGCCGTCCCGCTTGTTCATACTGCCAGATCAGCGGCCCGGTCACCAAGAGCACGCCGTCATGGCTCAGTCGCGTCGCGATACGCCGTGCGTGCCCGCCTTCTCCCCCTGTCGGCGCCGAAAGGACCGAATACCCCGATGCACTCCACTTCCCCGCCCCGTTTCGGGATCATGACCGCTCCGCAGCAGGTCGGCTACCACGACGTCCTGCGGGTCTGGCGCGAGGCCGACACGATCCCCCAGATCGAGCACGCGTGGCTGTTCGATCACCTCATGCCGATCGGCGGCGACCCGGACGGGCCGGCCTACGAAGGCTGGACGCTGCTGTCGGCGCTCGCCGCGCAGACCCGCCGGCTGCGCCTCGGCGTGCTCGTGACCAGCAACCGCTTCCGGCCGCCGGCGATGCTCGCCAAGATCGCCGCGACCGTCGACGAGGTCTCCGGCGGGCGGCTCGACTTCGGCATCGGCGCCGGTTCGCGGCCGGGCCACCCTCTGGCCCGCCGCGAGTACGACGCACACGGCCTGCCCTTCCACGACGCCGCCCACGCCGCGGAGAGCCTCGCCGAGGCATGCGCGGTCATCCGGCGGTTGTGGACCGAGACCGAACCGTTCGACTTCCACGGCGCCCACGTCCGGCTCACCGGAGCGTTCTGCAATCCCAAGCCCGTCCAGCGCCCCCACCCGCCGATCCTCATCGGCGGGCGCTCGAGCCCGACGCTGCGCGTGGTCGCCGAGCACGCCGACATCTGGAACATCCCCGGCGGCGGCGACATCCACGACGTCGCCGGTCGCAGCGCCCTGCTGGACCGCTACTGCGCCGAGATCGGCCGCGACCCCGCCTCCATCACCCGCTCGATCCACCTGCCCGTCTCCTACGACCGGCCCGCCGTGACCCGGGACGCGATCGGCGAGGCACTCGACGCCGGATTCCGGCACATCGTCCTCGGACTGCCGGCGCCCTATCCCAGCGGCGTCGCACGGTGGGCCGCCGGCGAACTCATCCCCGCAGACAACCGAAGGAGCATCCTGTGAACGAAACGCTCATGACCATCGGCGCACCCACCCCGGTCGTCTCGGTGAAGCCGGTGGCGCTGCCGGCTCCCGGCCGCGGCCAGGACCTGCACGTACGCGTGTCCGCGCCCACGACCGGGCACGAGCTGCCGGTCGTCGTCTTCTCGCACGGCTTCGGCGAGTCGCTCGACGGCTACGCCCCCCTGGCCGACTTCTGGACCGCGCACGGCTTCACGGTGATCCAGCCCACCCACCTCGACTCCAGGACGCTGAGCCTTCCCCCCGACGCCCCCCGTACGCCGCTCATCTGGCGGTCGCGGGTCGAGGACCTCAGGCGCGTTCTCGACCGGCTCGACCTGCTGGAGCACGCCGTCCCCGGCCTCGCCGGGCGGCTCGACCGCGGCCGCATCGCCGTCGCCGGGCACTCCTGGGGCGCCCAGACGGCGAGCATGCTGCTGGGCGCGCGGGTCCTCGGTCCCGACGGCGAGCCGGGAGAGGACATGGCCGACCCGCGGATCAAAGCAGGCGTGCTGCTCGCCGTACCCGGCAGGGGCGGCGCGGACCTGACCGCGTTCGCCGCCGAGCACTTCCCGTTCATGAACCCGGGCTTCGCGGAGATGACCACACCGGCCCTCGTGGTCGCGGGAGACAAGGACCAGTCCCTGCTGTCCGCACGCGGACCGGACTGGTTCACCGACGCCTACCACATGAGCCCCGGCGGCAAGAGCCTGCTGACGTTGCCGGGAGCCGAACACTCGCTCGGCGGGATCTCCGGATACAACGTCACGGAGACGACCGACGAGAGCCCCGAACGCGTCGCCCTGCTCCAGAGGGTCACGTGGGCCTACCTGCGCCACGCCCTGGGGATCGAGGATTCCGCGTGGTCGGCGGCGCGCACGGCCCTGGCGGACGGCGGCCATCCGCTGGGCCGGATCGAATCCCGGTGAATCCCCGCCGCGTACGACCGAACCGAGTATCTTGCACTGGCTAACTTAGCTTGCTAAGTTAGCTTCATGGAACGGAACCTCAGCCTCAACCTGCACGTGCTCACCGCCCGGCTGGACCGCGCCGCCGACCGGATCCTCCGGGCGGAGCACGACATCTCCTACAGCCGCTTCCTGGCGCTGACCCTGGTGGGCGAACTGGGGGCGTCGACGCAGCGGACCCTCGCCGACTATCTCGGCGTGACCGAGCCGTCGGTGAGCCGCATGACGGGCGTCCTCGCCGCCGACGGCCTCCTCGACGTTCAGCCCGACCCCGGCGGGGGGAACCGCCGGCGGCTGAGCCTCACCGACGAGGGGAAGCGGCGGGTGGCCTCCATCCGGCAGGAGTTCGAGGACCGGCTGGCCGCGGTCGTCGCGGAGAGCGGCGTGCCGTACGCCGAGTACGCCGAGCACACCGCGCGGCTGCTGGCGACGTTCGACCGGCTGGAGCGGGAGGCGGGCAAGTGAGCCGGGACATCGACACCACGCCCTTACGCCGGCACACGGCCGTCTCGGCCGACGGCACGGCGATCGCCTACCGGACGCTCGGCGCGGGCCCCGCTCTCATCCTGCTCGGCGGCAATCTCAAGACCTCCGAGGACTACCTGCCGCTGGCCTCCTCGCTGGCCCGCTCCTTCACGGTGCACGTCGTCGACCGGCGCGGACGCGGCGACAGCGGCCCTCAGGGACCCGGCTACTCCCTGGCCAAGGAAGTGGAGGACCTGCGGGCCGTCCAGGAGGCGACGGGGGCGCGCCTGGCCTTCGGGCACAGCTACGGCGGGCTCGTCATCCTCGAGACCGCGCGGTCGTTCCCGCTGTTCGACCGCATCGCCGTCTACGAGCCCGGAGTGCCCTGCGCACCCGTCCCCACCGCATGGATGGCGCCCTTCCGGGAACGGCTGGCCGCGGGTGACGACTACGGGGCGTTCATCCACTTCATCCAGGGGTCGGGCGGCGCACCGGACTTCATGACCAAGCTGCCGCACTGGTATCTGCGGGCGGTCTTCCGCATCGCCTTCCGCGGCGCGGCCTGGCAGCGGATGCGGCCCCTGCTCGGCGCCTGCCTGGCCGAACACGAGCAGCTCGCCGCGCAGTACGGCCGGCTCCCCGAGTTCGCGGACGTCGCCGCCCCGGTGCTGATCCTGGTGGGCGGCCGCAGCAAGCCCGCGCACCGGGAGGAGTTCTCCACGCTGGCCGGCACCCTTCCCAGCGCCGTGCTGCGCACCGTCGACGGCCTCGACCACATGGGGCCCTCGGAGCGCAAAGCGGCCCCCGCGGTGGCCGAACGGGCGCTGCCCTTCCTCCTGTGACGAGCCGCGCGGCTCCCCGCGTCTGTCCATCCGGAACGGGGCATGGCCTGGGCCGTCTCCGGGCCGCCGGGACGGCGGGACGCTAACCTGGTGCGGGTCACGGAAAGGGGACGACCGGAATGGTGCTGGAGGGGACGGCCCGAGCGCTGCTGCGCAGGCTGGCGGTCGAGCAGGCGGAGGCGCGGGTGCCGTCGCTGGTGGCGGCGATCGTGCGGGGCGGCGAGATCGCCTGGTTCGGGGCGCGCGGCCGGGTGGACGGCGAACCGCCCACCCGCGAGACCCAGTACCGCATCGGATCCATCACCAAGACCCTCGTGGCGACCGTCGTCATGCGACTGCGCGACGAGGGCAGGCTCGACCTGCTGGACCCCCTGGACAAGCACGTGCCCGGCACGCCGCTGGGCGACGTCACGGTCGCCCAGCTGCTGTCCCACAGCGGCGGGCTGACCGCGGAGTCGCCCGGCCAGTGGTGGGAGCGCACCCCGGGCGTGCCGGTGGGCGACCTGGTCGCCGCGCTCGGTCCCGAGTCCGCCCGGCACCGGCCCGGCCGCCGCTACCACTACTCCAACCTCGGATTCGCCCTGCTCGGCGAGCTGGTCGCGCGCAAGCGGTCGACGCCGTGGGACGAGGCCGTACGCGAGGAGGTCCTCGAGCCGCTCGGCATGCGCGACACCACCCCGCGCCCCCGGGCGCCGCACGCCACCGGGTACGCCGTGCACCCCTGGGCCGACGCGCTGCTGCCCGAGCCCGAGAACGACCACGGCGCCATGGCCCCCGCCGGCCAGTTGTGGACCACCACCGCCGACCTGGCCCGATGGGCGGCCTTCATCGGCGGCGACACCGGCGACGTGCTGCGCCCGGCCACGCTCGCCGAGATGCGCGAGCCGGCCGTCGTCGAGGACGGCGACATCTGGGTGCGCGGCTACGGGCTGGGTCTGCAGCTCGTCCGGCACGTCGGCCCCGGCGGCCCGCGCCGGCTGGCCGGACACAGCGGGTCGATGCCCGGCTTCCTCGCGAGTGTGTGGGCCGACCCCGCCGACGGCGTGGCCGTGCTGTGGATGGCCAACACCACCTCGGGCATGCGCAACCTCGACACCGCCCTGCTGGACATCCTGGCCGAGCACGAGCCGCCGCTGCCGGCCGAATGGTCGCCCTCCCCGGTGGACGAGGACCTGCTGGAGCTGACCGGGCCGTGGTACTGGGGCCCCACGCCGTACGTGGTGCGGGTCCTGCCGCACCGGGGGCTGTCGGTTACCCCGGTGAGCGGGCAGGGCCGGGCCTCCCGGTTCGTCCCCCAGGCCGACGGCACCTGGCTCGGGCTCGACGGCTACTACGCCGGGGAGACCCTGCGGGTGGTCCGCTCCCCCGGCGGGGTGACCCACCTGGACCTCAATACGTTCGTCTTCACGCGTGAGCCGTACGACCCGCAGGCCCCGGTGCCGGGCGGGGTCGACCCGGCCGGCTGGCGGTGACCGGTCAGGTGGCGGTCAGCGCGACCGTCGGCGACAGGCGGGCGGCGCGCATCGCCGGGTAGAGACCGGCGAGGGTGCCGACGACGAGCGTCGCGCCGACCGCGCCGGCGAACGCCCAAGCCGGGACCACCGGCGGCCAGCCGCGCGACAGCGCGTAGCCGGCGGTGACCAGGCCGCCGAGCGCCGCACCCGCGGTCCCGCCGAGCACCGACAGCAGCAGCGACTCCGCGAGGAACTGCAGGCGCACCTGCCCTCGGGTGGCGCCCAGCGAGCGGCGCAGGCCGATCTCCCTGCGCCGCTCCAACACCGAGATCACCATCGTGTTGGCCACGCCGACCCCGCCGACCAGCAGCGCGACCGCGCCCAGGCCGAGCAGCAGGCCGGTGAACGCGCTCGCGGCCGCCGCCCGGGCCGCCAGCGCGTCCGAGGGCCTGCTGACGGTGACCTGCTCCGGGTTCTCCGGGTTGACCGTGCGCGGCAGCACCGCCCGCACGGCCTCCACCGCCTCCTCCGCGGACCGCTCGTAGATCGTCGTCGGGTGGCCGTCGAAGCCCAGGTACTTCCGCGCGGCCGGGAATCCGACGAGTGCCGAGCGCTCGATCTCCGGGGCGAGCGGCATCGGGCCCAGGACGCCGGTGACGGTGAACCACCGCTCGCCCATCCAGACCTGCACGCCGGTCCGGGTGACGCCGAGACGTTCCGCCGCCTTGGCGCCGAGCACGACGGCGGGCCGCGCCTCGGTGGCGGCGTTCAGCCAGGCGCCCGTGACCACCCTGCCCTCCAGGGTGGTGAGCAGGTCGGCGGTGGCGGCCTGGACGGCGATGCCACCGGTCACGGCCTTGGGGATGCGGTCGGTGCGCCTGATCGTGGTGTCGACCGAGCCGGTGGCCGAGGCGGTGCGGACCGGCCCGATGCGCCGGACCATGTCGAGCGCCTCGACCGGCAGCGCGGCCTCCTCTCCGAAGACCGTCTGCCCGGGCGTGACCGTGAGCAGGTTGGTGCCGAGCCGGTCGAGCTCGCGCAGCAACTGCTCCCGGGACGAGGACGAGACGCCCAGTACGGCGATCATGGTGGCGATGCCGATGGCGATGCCCAGCGCGGACAGCACCACCCGGGCGGGACGGGTGCGCAGCGCGGCCACCCCGGTCCGCAGGACGTCGGACGGCGCTAGCCTGGCGGGAGTCAGCCTCTGACCGGTCATCGTGGTGCTCCCTTCGCCGCCGCTCCGGGCTCGTCCGTCGTCTCGCGCTCGGGCGCCGTTGCGGGGGTGGACGCCGTCTTGAGGGTGGGCGCCGTCTTGGGGATGGGCCCGGGTTCGCGGCACCCGGCGCCGGCCCCGGGGTCGCCGACGACGAGGCCGTCGCGTACGCGCACCTGCCGGGGGCACCACGCGGCGATCTCGGGATCGTGGGTGATGACCGCGATCGTGGTGCCGGCGGCGTGCAGGTCGCGCAGGACCCCCAGCACCTCGGCGCCCGCCGCCGAGTCCAGGTTGCCGGTCGGCTCGTCGGCCAGCAGCAGCGGCGGGTCGCCCGCCACCGCGCGGGCCACCGCGACCCGCTGCT
>NZ_JBFAOO010000032.1:0-52916 GCF_040675265.1 Microbispora sp. NPDC049633 | reverse complement strand
CCGGTGCACCTGTGGCCCGGCCGCGGCGCAGAGACGCGGCGCAGAGACGCGGCGCAGAGACGCGGCGCAGAGACGCGGCGCAGAGACGCGGCGCAGAGACGCGGCGCAGAGACGCGCCGACCGGCATGGCGGCGGCCGGCGTGCCGGTCACGTGCCCTGCGACGTGACCGACTCCCGCAGGCGGATGGGCATCGGAACGCGATGCACCTCACCCTCCCCGCCGTCGTCCTCACGGTCACGGCCGATCTCCGTGAACAGCACGTCGACGGCCTTGCGGCCGAGTTCGTAGTGGGGGAGGGCCACCGTCGTCAGCCGGGGGCGCATCCACGAGGCGATGGGGTGGTCGTCGAAGGACACGACGGAGACGTCGGCGGGCACCTTGAGCCCGAAGTCGTCGAGTGCCTGGTAGGCGCCGAGGGCGACCCGGTCGTTGAAGCAGATCAACGCCCGCGGGCGCTCCTTCTTCAGCAGCTCCCGGGTCGCGGCGAGGCCGTACTCCGGTTGCCAGTCAGGGCAGACGTGGCCGCCGGCCGGCTTGACCCCCGCCTCGGCGAGCACCTCGCGAATGCCGATGAGCCGTTCGACGGCCGCGACGCTTCCACCCGGAGGGACGTTGCGCCGTCCGGGGCCGGCGCCGATCAGGTGGATGCCCTCGCGATGGCCGGCGTCGAGCAGAGTTCTCGCGGCGACGCGTCCGGCCTCGATCTCGTCGGGGATCACCGACGGCAGCGGTGACGGCTGTTTGGGGAGCGCGTTGAGCAGGACGGCGGGGACGGCCGCCATGCCCTTCGGCACCTTGATCGTTCTCGTGTACATCGCGGCCAGGATGATGCCGTCCACCTGGCGGTCGTGCATGGCCTGCAGCAGGAGGCGCTCCAGCTCGGCGTCGCCCTCCGTCTCACCGATGAACAACATGAAGCCGCGCTCCCGCGCGGCCTCTAGTGCTCCTTTGATCATGTCGCCGGCGAGCCGTGACGTGGCGACCGTGTCCGAAATAAAGCCGATAGTCCGAGTTGTCCCAGTTCGCAGGCCTACGGATACGATGTTCGGCCGGTACTGCAACTCGGCCGCGGCCTTATGGACACGCTGCTCGACATCCTGAGAGATGCGCAGCTCCCGGCCGCGTCCGGACAGCACGAGCGACGCGGTGGTCGGCGAGACGCCGGCGGTCTTGGCGACGTCCGCCAGCGTGACCCGTCGTGGGCTCACCGGGCGACCTCCTGCGATGTGGGGGTTGACACCCCGCGACACGTGTGATGAGACTATCGCACTGCTAATCCGATTTAGCAAACCTGAGTCCTGGGGCGTCCGGTGTGTGCCGGCGGGTCCCCGAGCAATCAAGGAGACGCAGATGTCGCGTCGAACTCGCTGGAACGGGGCCGCGCTCGCGGTCGTGATGGGAGGGACGCTGGCGGCGGGTTGCGGGGAGCCCGGCGGCGACGCCCCCCAGCCGGAGGCCACCAGCGCGTCCCTGGCGGCCGCGCCGGCCTGCGGCACGGCGCCGGTCACGCTCAACGCCTACATCGAGACCGGCTTCCCCCTGCCGAAGGAGCTCAGCACCGAGTTCTCCAAGCAGCATCCGAACGTGAAGTGGAACATCCGCGAGGACCAGTTCGCGGTGATCACGCAGAACGCGCCGCGCGTCCTCGCCGACGACCCGCCGGACCTGATGCGGCTCCCGCAGGTGTCGGAGCTGGTGAAGAACAACCTGCTGATGAACCTCGACGGCTACGCGAAGGCGTTCGGCTGGGACTCCTGGCCCGCCTCGCAGCTGGAGCAGATGCGCCTGGCCCCCGGCGGCAAGACCCGCGGTGAGGGGTCGCTGTACGCCATGGGGCTGAACTTCAGCATGACCGGGGTGTTCTACAACAAGAAGCTCGCCGACAAGATCGGCATGTCGTCCCCGCCGGCCACCCTGGCCGAGCTGGACGACGCGCTCGCGAAGGCCAAGAGCGCGGGCATCACCCCGATCGCCCAGTTCAACGGTGGGGCCACCGGCGGTCTCGCCTTCCCGCTGCAGGACCTCATGGCCGCGTACGGTCCCTCGGGGCCGATCAACGAGTGGATCTACCAGAAGCCGGGCGCCACGATCGACACCCCCGCCAACCTGCAGGCGACGCGGCACCTGGAGAAGTGGATCAAGGCCGGGTACTTCTGGAAGGACGTCAACGCCGTCGACTACGCGACGATGATGAGCCGCTTCATCAAGGGCGACGGCCTGTTCATGTTCAACGGCGACTGGGAGTCGGGGAACCTCGACAAGCAGATGCCGGGCGACGCGGGCTTCTTCCTGATGCCGCCGGCGCAGCAGGGCGGCAAGCAGGCCGCGATGTCGGCGCCCCTCGCCTACGGGATCAGCTCCAGGGCGAAGAACGCCGACTGCGCGGCGTACTTCCTCAACTGGGTGGCGACCGACCCGAAGGCGCGTGAGATCGGCGTGAAGGTCGGCGGGTCGCACCCCATGGGCCCGGCGGACGCCCCCATGCCGGAGGTGGCCAAGGACACGGTCACCGCGAGCACCCTGGCGGCGGGGGCGAAGATCGCCGAGGACAACGGCGGGATGGACTTCATCGCCAACGCCACCGGCGCGATCTACGCCAAGAGCTGGACGCCCCAGTTGCAGAAGCTGGTCGCCGGTCAGCAGACCCCCGAGGCGCTGCTGAAGTCGGTGCAGAGCGACTACACGAGCCAGGTCAAGGGGAGCTGAGCACCGATGACACGGCCGACTCCCGACAGCGCGGTCGATCCCTCGGCGACCCGCCCCGGGCCGGCAGCCGTGACGAGGAAGCCCGTGTCGCAGAAGCAGGGCCCCGCCCGCGCGGCGGGGCTCCGCACGCCGGGTTGGGTCGCCTGGCTGTTCGTGGCTCCGGCGCTCGTCGTCTACGCGGTCTTCGTACTGCGCCCGATCGCGCTCACCGTCCAGTACTCGATGTACCGCTGGGACGGCATCGGCCCGTCCACCTGGGCCGGCCTGGGCAACTACGTCAGGGTGTTCACCGACCCCGACCTGTTCGCCTCCATCCTCAACGCGATCAAGCTGATCGTCTTCTTCAGCGTGATCCCGGTCGTGCTGGGCCTCGCGATCGCTTCGACGATCCGCCGGATCGCCGCGAGCCGGCTCGCGCTGGTGGCGCGGACGGTCCTGTTCCTGCCGCAGGTCATCCCGCTCGTCGCCGCCGGCATCGCCTGGAGCTGGCTGATGTCGTCGACCGGCCTGGTCAACCAGCTGCTCGCGTACGTCGGCCTCGACGGCGTGACCCGCGCCTGGCTGGGCGACTTCTCCACGGCCCTGCCGGCCGTCGGCGTGATCGGGGCGTGGGTGCTGCTCGGCCTGTGCACGATCCTTCTCCTGTCCGGCATGAGCAAGATCGACCCGGCGCTGTACGAGGCCGCGCGCATGGACGGAGCAGGGCCGCTGCGCGAGTTCGTCTCGATCACCGTGCCCAGCCTGCGGCAGGAGATCGGCGTCTGCGTCACGGTGACCGTGATCGCGGCGCTGGCCAGCTTCGACATCGTCTACGTGTCCACCCAGGGCGGACCGGGCAACGCGACGATGGTCCCCGGGCTGGAGATCTACTACCTGGCCTTCTCCGAGCGGCAGGTGGGCATGGCGTCCGCGCTGGCCGTCGTGCTCATGGTGCTCGTCATCCTCGTCGCCCTTCCCATCCAGTGGCTCACCAAGGACAGGTCCTCATGATCGTCGGACGCCGGGAGACGTGGACCGGAAGGCTGCTGCTCGTCCTGCTGATGGCGGTCACGCTCATGCCGTTCGTCAGTCTGTTCGTCACCGCCCTGCACCCGTCCGGCAGCTACCCCTCGGGGCTGGAGTGGCCGCGCGATCCGCAGTGGGGCAACTTCGTCAAGGCGTTCGAGGCCGCGCGGATGATCGAGCTGGTGAAATCGAGCACGCTCATCGTGCTCGGCGTGGTTCCCGTCGCGCTGCTCCTCGGGACGCTGGCCGGCTTCGCCATCGGCCACCTGCGGATGGCGGGACGGAATCTGGTGTTCCTGCTGTTCGTGCTCGGGCTGACGCTGCCGTTCGAGGGCATCATCACGCCGCTGTACTACCAGGTGCGCGACATGGGACTGCTGAACACCAGGTGGGCCATCATCCTGCCGCTCATCGGGTTGTACATGCCGTTCGCGGTCTTCTGGATGCGGGCGCACTTCGTCAACATGCCCGACGAGCTGTCGGAGAGCGCGCGGATGGACGGCGCGAACGTGTGGCAGCTCTTCTGGCGCATTCACGTCCCGCTGGCCATGCCGGCGCTGTCGTCCCTGGCCATCCTGCTGTTCCTGTGGACCTGGAACCAGTTCCTCCTGGCGATCGTCCTCGTCGACGACCCGCTGAAACGGACGATGTCCGGGGCCCTGGGCGCCTTCCAGGGGCAGTGGGGGACCGACATGCCGCTGCTGTGCGCGGGGTCGCTGCTGATCCTGGCGCCCACGCTCGTGATCTTCCTGATCTTCCAGCGCCGCTTCGTCACGGCTCTGCTCCAGGGCTCCCTGAAGGGGTGACGCGCATGGACGGAGCCACCCGGGTGTACGGGGGAATCGAAGCGGGCGGGACGAAGTGGGTGTGCGCGGTCGCCGACGCCGGGGGAGACCTTCTCGCGACCGAAGTGATCCCCACGACCACGCCGGAGACGACGATCGGCGCGGCAGTGCGGTTCTTCGGCGACCACCGGCCGCTCGCCGCGCTCGGCGTCGGCACCTTCGGCCCGGTGGACGTGCGACCGGGCTCGCCGACGTACGGCCGCATCCTGGCCACGCCCAAGCCGGGCTGGGCGAACGTCGACGTCGTCTCCCCTCTGCGCGCCGCGCTGGGCGTACCCGTCCGCCTGGACACGGACGTCAACGCCGCGGCGCTGGGGGAATGGAGGCGGGGAGCGGGCGCGGGGCTCGGCACATTCGCGTACATGACCCTGGGCACCGGCGTCGGCATGGGGGCGGTGGTGAACGACCGCCTCGTGCACGGAGCCCTGCATCCCGAGTTCGGCCACATCCGCATCCCCCACGACCCGGTCAGGGACCCGTTCCCGGGGAGCTGTCCCTTCCACGGCGACTGCCTCGAAGGGCTCGCGTCGGGCGAGGCGATGCGCCGGCGATGGGGACGCCCCGCGGAGCACCTGGACGACCCCTCGGCCTGGGAACTCGAGGCCGAGTACGTCGCCCTCGCCGTCCTGAACCTGACCTACGCGCTGTCGCCCGAGCGGATCGTGGTGGGCGGCGGCGTCGCCAGGCACCCCGGCCTGCTTCCGGCCGTCCGGGCGCGGCTGCTCACCCTCGCCGCCGGCTACCCGGGGGCGCCGGCGCCCGCCGGGCCCGCGGCCATGGACGAGTACGTCGTCGGCCCCTTCCTCGGCGACCGTTCGGGAGTGGCGGGAGCCGTGGAACTCGCACGCGCGGCAGGGCCGGCCTGAACTCAAGCCCGTTTCCGCTGACGCTTTCTGTGACGCGCCGGGAAACGCCCCGCGCGACTGAGTTGGAGGTTCTTGAAATGGCTCCATGGGGGCGGCGAGGCGGCACGCCCGGACCGGAGACCCGGTCCGGCGCGTACGAGGCCCTCGCCGGTGGACGGCGGCGCGACGGGGGGACCGCGTGAACGGCGAGCCCGCGCGCTGGACGCGGCGGCACCTCGCCGGGCCGATCGGCGGTGCGGCGACGACGGCACCGGTCATCGGCCTTCCGGCGCCGCGCGTGCTGCCGCACGACGACATCTGGGATCTGTGGCCGATCCAGGAAGAGGACGGCTCGACGTCCGTGATGCGGGGCCGCGAGTTGTGGATGGCGCTTTCCGCGCCCGCCGCCGGCCACCCCGAGGAGCGTCACGACCGCGCCCGCCTCCGGCTGCTCGCCCTGGACGGCGACGGCTGGACCGACCTCGGCCACGCCTTCGCCGACGGCGCCTCGCCGGGCAGCCGCGAATGGTCGGGATCGGCGGTCCGCAGGCCGGACGGCACGGTGTCGGTGTTCTACACGGCCGCGGGCCGGCGAGGGGAGGCCCGCCCGACGTTCGCCCAGACCGTCGTCGAGGCCCGCGCCCGGCTGGTGACCGATGACGGCCGGATCCTGCTGGACCAGGCCGCCGAACACCGGGAGGTCCTCCGCTCGGACGGCGTGACGTACCTGCCGGCCGACGACATCGAGGGAGGACCCGGGCGGATCAGGGCCTTCCGCGATCCCGGCTGGTTCCGCGACCCCGCCGACGGGCGTGAGTACCTGCTCGTCGCCGCGTCCGTCGCGGCGTCCGCCGACGCGGACCACGCCTTCATGGGCGCGGTGGCCCTCGCCGCCGCGGAACCGGGCGGCTGGTCGCTGCGGCCGCCCCTCCTCGTGGCCGACGGCGTCAACCACGAGATCGAACGGCCGCACATCGTGGTGCACCGGTCGTCGTACTACCTCTTCTTCTGCACGCATCGTCACTCGTTCCACCCGCCGGGAAGCGCGCCCACCGGGCTCTACGGCTTCGTCGCCCCCGGCCTCACCGGGCCGTACACGCCGCTCAACGGCTCGGGGCTCGTGCTGCGCAACCCCGCCGAGGAGCCCGACCAGGCGTACGCCTGGCTGGTCCTGCCCGACCTGAAGGTCGTGAGCTTCCTCAACTACCGCTCCATCCAAGGGCAGGAGCCGTGGCAGGCCGGGCCCGCCGAGGCGAGGGACGCCTTCGGCGGGACCATCGCGCCGGTCCTCGAACTCACCCTGGACGGAGCCGCCACCACCGTGGTCGTTCCCGCGTCGGCGGGGGGACGTCGTTGAGCACGTCGCGCGGCGCGGCGGCGGGAGTGCTCGGAGCGGCCGCCGTCGCGGCCTCGGTGGTGGCCCCGGTGATGGCCTTGGTGGCCCGCCGGCACCACACTCTCTCGGCCGTCGCGCCGGAGCTGAGGACATCTGCTCTGAGGACACCGGCGCTGTGGCTCCCGCGCCCGATCATCGGCAAGCTGAGCCTGGCCTTCGCCCGCCGGCTCTCGGGCGGTACGACGCGCCCGGCCGAGGGGGTGGCGGTCACCCGGCACGCCGTCCCCGGCGGACAGGACGCCTTCGTGTACGAGTCGCCGGGCCGCCCGCGCCCCGGCGGGGCGTTGCTGTGGATCCACGGGGGCGGCACGATCCTCGGCCACCCGGAAAGCGACCACGAACTGTGCAGCCGCATCGCCCGCGACCTGGGGATCCTGGTGGTGAGCGCACGCTACCGGCTCGCTCCGGAGCACCCGTTCCCCGCCGGGTTCGACGACTGCTTCGCCGCGCTGCGCTGGCTGCACGACGCCGCCCCCGCGCTCGGCGTGGACGGCGCGCGCGTCGCCGTGGGCGGTGCGAGCGCCGGCGGGGGACTGGCGGCCTCGGTCGTGCAGAAGGCACACGATCAAGGGCTTCCGGTGGCGTTCCAGCTGCTCCTCTATCCCATGCTGGACGACCGTACGGCCCTGGTGCGCGACCATCGGGGACGCGGCAGGATCGGCTGGACGGCGCGCTCCAACACGTACGCCTGGAGCTGCTATCTCGGCCGCGGGCCGCGCGTCGCCGAACCCCGTCCCTACGCCGCGGCGGGCCGCAGGGAGGATCCGCGTGGCCTGCCGCCCGCGTGGATCGGCGTCGGCGACCTCGACCTGTTCCATTCGGAGAACCTGCGCTACGCCGGACGGCTCGGGGCGGCCGGCGTGCCGGTCGACCTGGTCGTCGAGCCCGGCATGTACCACGGCGCCGACTTCGACCACGCGGCCGTGCCGTCCATGCGCGCGTTCCGCCAGAGCATGATCGACGCTCTGGCCGCCGCCGTGGGATGACGAGCGGCAGCTCCCCACGAGCCGATTGATCCGCGGCTTCACACGGAGCGAACCCCGTATGCGGGGAGGGCCCGGGGGCGGCGTCCGATGGGGCGCCACCCCCGGTGATCCGTGCCGGTCAGGCGATGGTGCAGGGGCTGCCGTTCAGGGCGAACCCGGTGGGCTTGCCGGTGTTGCCGGTGTGGGTGGCCTGGAAGCCGATCTCGGTGGTGCTTCCGGGCGCCAGTGAGCCGTTGTAGCTCACGTTCTTCGCCGTGACCTGTCCGCTGGTGGGCGAGTAGGTGGCGTTCCATCCACCGGTGATGGTCTGCCCGCCGGGGAGGGTGAAGGTCAGAGACCAGCCGTTGACGGCGGAGGACCCGGTGTTGGTGATGGCGATCTGCTCGGTCAGGCCGTTGTTCCAGGCGTTGACGGTGGCGCTGACGCGGCAGGCGCCCGATCCGCCGGGCGACGGCGACGGGGAAGGCGACACCGACGGGGACGCCGAGGGCGAGACCGACGGCGACGCCGACGGGGACGCCGACGGGGACGGGGAGGGGGAAGGAGACGAACCGGACTGGAACTGGGTGAAGAACTTCCACACCTCAGCCGACGTCCAGGTCCTGGCGCCGCTGGTGGAGGTCGACCCGTCGTTCGGAGAGGGGGTGTGGTCTCCGTCGAACGCCGCCCATACGACCGGGTATCCGGCCCGGCACCCCGAGTAGGTGGTGATGATGTGCGTCAGGCTGCCCTGCGCGGGCTCCCGGGGGTTCGTGGGGGTGCAGCCGTTGTTCGCGACGAACCTGTCACGCAGCGACCGTCCCTGGGAGATGTTGAGCACCGAGTCATGGGTGCCGTGGATGCCCATGTACGCGACCGGCTGAGTGCCGCCGTTGCACCCGCTGAGTTGCGCGCCGGAGTAGACCGCGACCGCACGGAAGATCGTCGGCCGGGCACACGCGACCGCGAAGCTCATCGCGCCGCCGTAGCTCCACCCCATGGCGAAGCGCTGCGTCGTGTCGACGCACAGGTTGTTCTCGACAAGCCTCAGCACGTCGTCGGTGAAGGTCAGGTCCTCACCGTTGGAGTTGCCCCAGCCGTTGTTGATGCCCTGGGGTGCGATGAAGATCGTGCTGTTGTTGGACAGTTGCTTGAGCCCGTAGTAGGCCCAGACGGATCCGTCCGATCCGCCCGAGTCGACGATCTGGGCCGTGCCGTTCAACCAGTGGTACGCGAAGATCAACCGGTAGGGGCGGTTGTTGTCGTAGTTATCGGGAATCCGCAGGATCCAGCTGCGATTCTTGCCGCTGGTCGTGATCGTCTGCGAGCCGCTCCTCAGCGTCGGAGTCTTGCCGCAGCCGGCGGTCGCCGCCGCGGCGGCGGCGGCGGAGGACGGCGCGGTCGCGCCGAGGCTGTCGCTCAGTGCCATGCGTCCCGTAGCCAGGACGAGAAGCGCGGCGGCCGCGACAGAGGCAAAAATGGATCTCTGTCTCAACTTCACACAACTCCCTTTGCCGTTCGAAAACCGACATGCGTCGGTAGGGAAGTCATCGTTTTTCCTTCACCCGGTGGAGCGTCCGCAGCCGGTATTCGCGTGCCGGCCGAGTGGCTTCCCCGGGCGGATTCGAACGCTGAGTGAGCCCACCGTCAGTCGATCCGGAGCGGCGCGGCGACCGATCGCCGTCGGCCTGCGCGTGTTCGCCCCTTGCCTGCCACAGAAGAGCAGGACGAGGTCAGATGCCCGTTAGCGTCAGCATGGCGCCTGCCGTGCTCTCTCCTCGGCGGTCCTGACGAAGGACTTCGCTGCCGTGGAGACGGCAAATGTTATCGCTAACAATGACGGGGGCGGGATGTGCTCCTCTCTGCCGGCCGACTGGAGGTGGTGGTGGTGCGGAGCAAATATGAAAGTCAGGAATTGTGTCAAGGACGTCGCCTGTCCCCCGAGACGGCCGTCCATTCCTTCGGTTTTGACCAGGGAGGAACCGCCGCCGCCGTCGGCGCCGGGGTGAAATTTTCATCGTCGGCGTCTGCGGCCCCGAAGGCCCGGCTGCCGGACGGCCTGATCGCGCGGGGACCGGGATGGCGGGTCAGGGGTGCGCGTGCCGGTCGAGGCCGAGCGTGGCGATGAGGTCTTCGTGCAGTTCGAACCAGACACGATGGCAGGAGTCCACGTCGGTGCGGTCGACCCAGGCGACCTCGCCGGCCCGGGCGCGCGCCAGGGCTGTGGTGAATCGCGTGTCATATCCGCGGAACCGCGTGAGGACGCGACCGAGCCGGTCGGCGAGTGGCGTGAGCGCCCGGTCGACACAGGCGAGCTCGTGGAGGACCCCGGCGTCCCAAGCGGGATCGGAGTGGTCGTTGACGGCGAGCCGATCGCCGGCGGTGGGCCGGAGTTGCCAGTCGGTGCAGGCCTGGAGCAGGAGGGCGTTCAGCGGGAGGAACTCGCGGTAGACGTCTCGGACCTCGTCGGCGGCGCCGGTGCGTGCGAGCTCGGCCGCGAGCAGGCGTTCGTTCTCGGTCCGGCCCGAATCGGTCAGCGACCAGCCTCCGGTGCCGGCGAAGGCGGTGTGCTCGACCCAGCCGAGGGCCTCGGCGTCGAGCAGCAGTTCTTTCGTCTCGGCCGTGTCGAGCCCGTACCGACGGGCGATCACCGGGGTGTCCGCGAACCCGGTGACGCGCACGGCGTGCAGGACCAGGAGGCCGGGCGGAGAGTCACACGTCACGAGTCGGCGTCCTGTCGTGAGGTGAGGCGGGTGTAGTGCTGCTGGCACGCCTGCGGGGAGTTGAACCCCATCGCGTGCGCCATCTGCGCCCAGGTCAGGCCCGCGCTGCGGGCGATGAACAGCAGGGCGGATTCGAGCCCTTCGACCTCGGCTCGTGCGGCGGGCAGGAGGGCGAGCGCGCTCAGGATGTCGGCCGGGTCCAGATCGGCGTTGCGCCAGACGGCGAACTGCACGAGATCGACCGCCGACGGCGGGACGGGCGCAGGCCGCCACGGACGGGCGTCGAGCGCATCCGCGCCCAGGTCCAGAAGACGGTCACGCGCCTCCTGCTCGCGCCGGGCCCGGACGTGGTCCGCGTGCGTGCCGCGACCGATGTCGTCCTTGCGTTCCATGCGTCTCAGACTGCACAATCAACGAATTGTTGTCAATTTTATGTTGAAAGGCTGAGCGGTGATCGTTCCCCTCATGGAGGCTGTCGCCGATACCTGCGGGGGCAAGGCCGGCGCACTCGGTGCGTTGCACCGCGCGGGTCTGCCGGTTCCCGACGGCTTCGTCGTCCCGTTCGCCGCCTACCTCGCCGCCGTCCGCGACCTGGACCTCGGGCGGCTCGACGGCGAGGCGGACGACGCCGACGAAATCGACGCGGTCGACGCGGTCGACGCGGTGCGGCAGGCGATCGGGGCCCGCCCGATCCACGCGGCCGTCGCCGACGCGCTGGGGCGCGCGCTCGGCGAGCTCGGCGATCCGCCCGTGGCGGTGCGATCATCGGCAGCAGGGGAGGACACCGGTCAGGCATCGGCCGCCGGTCAGCACGAGAGCTTCCTCGCCGTGCGCGGAGTCGGTGAGGTCGCCGCCGCCGTACGCGCCTGCTGGGCGTCGCTGTTCTCCTCGCGTGCCATCGCCTACCGTGCCGCCTCCGGCCGCCACGACCGGCGATCCGGCGATCTTCTGATGGCCGTCATCGTCCAACGCCATGTGGACGCCGAGGCGTCCGGCGTCATGTTCACACCCGCGGACCGGAGCGATGCGACCCGGATCGAGGCGTCGTGGGGCCTCGGCCCCAGCATCGTCGAGGGCAGGGTCACCCCGGACACCTACCGTGTCGCCGGGGACGGGTCGGTCACCCGCACCGTCGCGGACAAACAGAGCCGCCTCGACCGGCGCGGCGCGCGGCTCGTCGTCCACGACGTGCCCACAGCCACCCGGAACCAGCCGGCGATCGACGACGCGACCGCCGTACGGCTGGCCGAGTTGGGCGAACGGGCCGCCGCCGTCCTCGGTGGACCGCAGGACGTCGAATGGGCGATCGCCGGTGGCCGCACGTGGGTTCTGCAAGCGCGGCCGGTCACCGCCGCGCTCCCGCCGCCGGCATCGCCTTCCGGCGCTCCGGACACTCCGGCCGCTACGTTCTACGGAACGCCGGGCAGCCACGGGACCGTGACCGGCACCGCGAGGATCGTCCGTGGTCCCGTCGACTTCGCGCGCGTGCGCTCGGGCGACATCCTCGTCTGCCCATTCACCGACCCCGCGTGGACCCCACTGCTGCGCATCGCCGCCGGCGTCGTCACCGAGACCGGAGGCGTGCTCTCCCACGCCGCGATCGTCGCTCGAGAGCACGCCATTCCCGCCGTCCTCGGCCTCCCGAACGCGACGAGCGACCTCCGGGACGGCACCGTCGTCACCATCGACGGCACCACCGGCACGGTCACGGCAAAGGGCGACTGACCTCCTCGGCATCCCGCCGCCCCACCCCACGGCGAAAGGAGGCGGGGAAGGGTCCGCAGGGACTCCCGCCCCGGCTGCGCATGGCTACTCGACGCCTCTACCTGGCCCGTCACGGTGCGGCCGACGCGTTCGGGAACCTCACCGACATCGGACGCCGGCAGGCGGCCCTGCTGGGCGAACGGCTCACCGGCGTACCGGTCGACGCCGTGTGGCACTCGCCGCTGCCACGCGCCGTCGCGAGCGCGCGGGAACTCGCCCGTCACCTGCCGGGGGTGCCGGTGGCCGAGGTCGCCGAACTCGTCGACCACGTGCCCTACGTCCCGGGCGCGGCCGAAACGCCTCCGTCCTGGGCCGGCTTCTTCGACGGCTACGACGACACCGAGGCGGCCTCGGGCCGCAGACTCGCCGAGGCCCTGGTCGCCCGGTTCGCGAAGGTCCCCGGCACCACCGCGGAGGGAACCCGGCACGACACACGGGAGGTGCTGGTGACGCACGCCTACCAGATCGCGTGGCTGGTGCGGCACGCGCTGGACGCGCCGCCGTCTCGGTGGCTCGGGTTGAACAGCGCCAACACCGCACTGACGGTCATCGACTACCGCGACGGCCTGCCGCCCACGCTCGTGATGTTCAATGACATGAGCCACCTCCCGCCCGACCTGCGCTGGACCGGGTTCCCCGAAGGCGTCAGGCCGTGAACCGGGCTCCCGGCCGCTCGCCGGGGAGCGCGGCAATCGGTGATGCGGCAGGCCGCCGCCCGCGTCGGCGCGTACTCGGTTGAAAGTTTCATCACGTGCCGGATCGCATGCGGTGCGGGCCGGGCCCGTAATGCCAGCTGAGTGCGTTCCAGGAGCGCGAGGCGCCGCCGAAGCTCCCGGTCGGCTCTTGACGGACCCCGGCGGATCCTAGTTTGCTCCGCCATTATCACCGGCAACGAGACCTGTGGACGCGGCTCTCCGCGTCGTGAATTGTGAGCGCTAACACGCGCCGGCCACGGAAAGGAGGGTCTCCATGATCGGAGGCGGTCCGCGGCCGCGCGCCACCCCGGCGGCATCCGGACGTGGTCGGCGGGGGGCAGAGTCGCGTCCTTGACGCGGTGCCTCGCCCGGTCGTATCCGCGCCGCTGCACCATCACCGACGAGTAGCCGAGGGAGAGGAACCCGGGATTGCGCCAGATGTTAGCGCTAACAGATCCGTGGTCGCCCTTGGCCTTTCCATTGCGGACTGTACCTGTCCGCCTCCGTGCAATCGCTGCGGTTTTTCCTGGCGTGGCCCGCTTCGCCACGCTTTCACCCCCCGAAGGAGGAGAACGAAACAATGGATTCACCCCCCATTCGCATGACGAGCGGCCGGCGTCGTTCGCCGGTCGGTGTCGGCGTACGCCTCGTGGCGGTGCTGGCCGCGTTGGTGGCGGCCACCGCGACGTGGGCGGTGCCGGCGTCGGCGGCGCCCGCACCCCTGGTGAGTGCGGCGTCGGGGCGTTGCCTGGACGTGGCGGGCAACACCGACGCGCTGGGCACCGCCCTGCAGATCTACGACTGCAACGGGCAGGCGAACCAGGGCTTCGAGTTCACCTCCGCCGGTGAGCTGCGGACCTTCAACGGCACCCGGTGCGTGGACGCCTACAACATGGGCACGACGAACGGCACCAAGGTCGTGATCTGGTCCTGCAACGGCCAGAACAACCAGAAGTGGCGCCAGAACTCCGACGGCACCATCGTGGGCGTCGCGTCCGGGCTGTGCCTGGACGTCGTCGGCGCCGGCACCGCCAACGGCAGCCAGGTCCAGCTCTACAGCTGCTGGGGCGGCGACAACCAGAAGTGGAGCATCCGCGGAGGTGGCGGCCCGAGCTCGTCACCGTCCCCGACGGTGACGCCGACCGGCGGCACGTGCGACCTCCCGTCGACGTACCGCTGGACCTCCACGGGCTCGCTGGCGAACCCGAAGTCCGGATGGGTCTCGCTCAAGGACTTCACCAACGTCGTCTACAACGGCAAGCACCTGGTCTACGCGACGACGCACAACACGGGCACGAGCTGGGGTTCGATGAACTTCGGCCTGTTCACCAACTGGTCCGACATGGCCTCGGCCAGCCAGAACACGATGCCCTTCTCGGCCGTCGCGCCCACGCTGTTCTACTTCGCTCCGAAGAACATCTGGGTGCTGGCCTACCAGTGGGGCGGGACCGCCTTCTCCTACCGGACCTCCAGCGACCCCAGCAACGTGAACAGCTGGTCGGCGCAGCAGACGCTGTCCACGGCGAGCATCACCGGCTCCGGCACCGGCCCCATCGACCAGACCCTCATCGGTGACGGCCAGAACATGTACCTGTTCTTCGCCGGGGACAACGGCAAGATCTACCGGCAGAGCATGCCCATCGGGAACTTCCCGAGCAGCTTCGGCTCCAACTACACCCAGATCATGAGCGACACGACGAACAACCTGTTCGAGGGCGTCGAGGTCTACAAGCTCCAGGGCCTGAACAAGTACCTGATGCTGGTCGAGTCGATCGGCTCGCAGGGCCGTTACTTCCGCTCGTACACGGCGACCAGCCTGGGTGGTTCGTGGACCCCGCAGGCCACCAGCGAGAGCAACCCCTTCGCGGGCAAGGCCAACAGCGGCGCCACCTGGACCAACGACATCAGTCACGGTGACCTGGTCCGCAGCAACCCCGACCAGACCAAGACCGTCGACGCCTGCAACCTGCAGCTGCTCTACCAGGGCCGCAGCCCCAGCTCCAACGGCGTCGACTACGGCCTCCTGCCCTACCGGCCGGGCGTGCTGACGCTGCAGCGCTGACGATGTGACGCAGGATTCATGAGACCTCCGGTCGGTGTCGCCCGACCGGAGGTTTCCTGTTTCCGAGGGCGCGGGCGCGCGCGGGGTTCCCGGCCTGCGTCGCCGCAGGCCGGGAACCGTCGTCCTCGCGCCCGGTGTCAGACCCCCGGGCGTACGGCGGTGAGGAAGCTGCTCCTCCAGTAGCCCTTGAGGCTGTCGATGCGGACCACCGCGCCGCTGTGGGGGGCGTTGATCACCTTCTTGTGCCCGATGTACATGCCCACGTGGCCGCCGCCGCTGGTGAAGACGAGGTCGCCGGGCTTGAGGTGGGCCAGGCGGACCTTCTTCTTGGCGGCGTTGAGCATCGACCACGTCGTGCGCGGGAGCTTGATCCCGGCCTTGCGCCAGGCGAACTGGACCAGCCCGGAGCAGTCGAACGCCCGCGGGCCTGTGGCGCCCCACACGTAGGGGTCGCCGAGCTGCTTCTTCGCCACCTTGATGGCGCGCTCGGCCTTCTCCTGCTGGAGAGCGGACTTGCTGAGCTTCTTGGCCGCGGCGGCGTCCGGGGTGGCCCCGGCGGTGGTCGCCGCCGTGGTCGCCGCCGCAGTCGGGATCGGGGTCGGGGTCGTGGGCGCCGCGGCGGTGTCCGGGGTGGCTCCCGTCGCGGGGGGCTGGGGCGGGATGAGCGTCGAGGCGGGCTGTGGTGCCGTGACCGTCCCCGGAGCGGCGGCCGCGGGCAGTGCGCCGAAGGCCGCTACAGAGGCGGTGAGCGCGACGCCACCGATCGTGACGCGGGCGATGCGGGACAGGGTGGCGGGGTTGGTAGACAGGGGGTCTCTCCTAGAGTCTTCCGCTTGCGCCTACCGGGTTAGCTGACGGATTCGGGCAGGGAAGTCGCCCTACGGCGCTCGGCGCGCCGATTCACCCCGGACCTTCGTGCGAAGGTCGACTGGTTCCCCGGCTCCGTGCTTCCTTGCCGCACGGATTCGGCGTCACCGGCGCCCTGGGGGGCGGAGAGGACACGACGACGGTGACAGTGGATTTTCGTTTTCAAGCACGGCGGTGCCGGTTCCGCTACGGCGGCGTCATGGGGTACGCCGCCGTCGCAGGGCAAGGAAACTACCAAGCTCTCCCATATCCGGGCAAAGGGCACATAAAGGGTAAGAAGCCCATAAAAGGGATCATGGCCACATAATCGCAGGTCAGAGCCGCGTGCTTGGAGAAACGTGGCGCTCGTCACACCCGGACGAGAGCCGGAGGGAAGCTTCCGGCATCGTGAAGATCAGCGCGTACGCCAGAACGTGCCGTTGGCCGAGGGGTCGTCGGGGTCGCCCTGCGGCACGGTGAAACCCGCGCCCCACAGCGCCGCCGTGCCCGGCCTGCGCGCGATCGAGGACAGGACGGCGTCGGTGCCCGCCTTCCGGGGGAGGGGGACGCTCCTCCACGCCGAGCCCGTCACGTGCCACAGGGTGGGGTTCCAGTTGCCCTGCACGACCCACATGCCGCCCTTGCCGTCGGGCTCCACCTCCGTGTACGGCTGCGCGTTGGCGGCGCCGACCGAGGCGGACCAGGACGTGCCGTTCCAGCGCATCACCAGGGTGCGGTTGTAGGTGACGTCGTCACCCTCGTCGTCCGCGCCCTCCCAGGTGACGCCGCCGACGGCCCACACGTTCCCCGGGCTCACGACGGCGATGTCGGCGAGGAACGCGACGGCGTCGGGGGCGGGCAGCTTGACCGCGGGTGTGGGCACCAGCGCCCAGGACCCTCCGTTCCACCGCATGATCGCGGGACGGTCGCCCTTGCTGCCCGCCGCCCAGACGTCGCGGGCCCTGTACGCGTCGACGGCGGCGGCGTGAGCCGGCAGCCGGACGCTCTTCCACGAGGATCCGTTCCAGTGCCTGGCCGAGGCCGAGGACCCGGCCACCGCCCAGACGTCCTTCGCGCCCGTCGCGTCGGCGTCCGTCGCCGAGAACGCGCCGCCCAGCGAGAAGGTGGTCCACGCGCGGCCGTTCCACCGGGCGGCCTTCCCCTGGCCGAAGACCCAAGCGTTGCTGTTCGAGGTGGCCGCCACGGCCTTCAGCTCGTACGGCGGGGCGCCGGGGACCACCTGCCACGCCCGGCCGTCGTACCTCTGGACCAGGCCCCGCTGCTTCCCGTTCGCGACCCGGTGACCGGCCGCCCACACGGAGCCGTCGGCCAGGACCGTCACGTCGTCGAGGACGTCGTCACCGGGCAGGGTGTTCACCCTGGCCAGCCGCCACGCGGCGGTCTCCCCGGCCCGGCCGCCCTCGTGGGTCACGCCGGAGGCCGCCACGGCGGGCGCGCACGCCAGCCCGAGCGCCGTCATCCCCGAGACGAACACGGTACGCACAAC
This sequence comes from Microbispora sp. NPDC049633, assembly GCF_040675265.1. NCBI lineage: Bacteria > Bacillati > Actinomycetota > Actinomycetes > Streptosporangiales > Streptosporangiaceae > Microbispora > Microbispora sp. NPDC049633. The sequence continues at coordinate 35,556 of NZ_JBFAOO010000032.1, read as the reverse complement.
GCCTCCCCTTCCGTCATGAGGATGACGTTCGGAGGAGAGGGTCGGTTCACTTCGTCACCGGGACGATTTGCTCGCCTTCTCCGTCCACGGTTCGTACGTGCTGTCTCCCGGGAGCACCCAGACCCGCGTGTCGGGCCTGGTGATCGTGCGTAGCGGCGTCGCCTTGCCGGTCGTCTTCGAGACCCGGTAGACCGCCACGCCGGTCTTGGTCTTCGAGCGCACGACCACGCGCCCCGCCGTGTCGAAGTCGAGGTCGTCGATCTGCTGCCCACGGGGCAGCCGCACGGTCACGGTGCCGCTCTCGTGGCCGGTGCGCAGGTTGAGCAGGCGTAGCTTGCGGGACTCCGGCCACGAGCCGACGGGCACCGCCGCCGTCACGTAGTCGTTCGCCAGGGCCACCACCCACTTTCGCGTCTTCGGCCGCAACCGGGCACGCAGCGCCCGGTCGAACACCGTCACGCGGCCCCCTACCACCCCCTGCAGCAGCAGCCGTTCACTGTCCGGGCTGAACCCCGCGAGGTTCCAGTCGTCCCTGCCCGCGGGCAGCGGCAACGTCCTGCCTTTTCGCAGGTCCACCAGGGCCCCCAGCCCCGGCGCCGAGGTCCCGGTGACCACGAAGCCGCCGTCGTCCGACACCGACGGCCACTCCTCGCCGATCGCGGTCGCCGTCACCCCGCGTATCGGCTTCTCCTCGCCGTGCAGGGTCCGCCGGACGAATACCCCGTCCGACTTGCGGAAGTAGAAGTAATGCCGGCCGTCCCCGCTGACCAGGAACGCGGCCCGGGTCCCGGCGTTGACCGCGTCCTTGGGCGCCACCGCGAGCGCTTCCGGCACCGGCACCACGTCTCCGTCGGTCAGCACCAGTTCCCAGGTCTGCGTCCGCTGGGCGTACGCGATCGTTACCGGGGTGGCGGCCGCCGCGGGCCGCGCGGCCAGCGGTACGGCGGTCAGGAGCAGTGCCCCGAGGGTCATGCGCAATCTCATGCTGGGTGAGATGCCGCAGATCCGGGAATTGTTGTGGGTCTATCGCGAGGCCGGCGTCCGGTAGTCCCTGATCGTGATCGCGGTCGCGGCCCTGCGGATCGGCTCGGTGATCCGCTCGATCATGCGGTTCCTCCCCGGCAGGTGCGGCATCAGCCGCAACATCAGCATCTGGAACTTGATCTGCGTCGCCGACTTCAGCACCATGCCCTTGAGGTTGTTCGCGGCGAGCTTCTGGTTCTCCTCGGCGAAGTGCCGCATCTCACGCTCGTAGGCGGCGAACGCGGCGGCGTGGTCTCCCGCCGCCTCGGCCAGGCAGCCCGCCAGAACGTAGGCGCCGACCAGGGCCAGGCTGGTGCCCTGGCCGGACGCGGGCGAGGCCGCGTAGGCCGCGTCGCCCACGAGTGCCACCCGGCCCGACGACCACCGGTCCATGCGCACCTGGCTGATCGAGTCCAGGTAGAAGTCCGGCGCGTCCTCCATCGCGTCGAGCAGGCGCGGGACCTCCCAGCCCTGACCGGAGAAGGCGTCGGCGAGCAGCTTCTTCTGCCGGGCGACGTCTCGCCGGTCGTAGGCGAGCGGCGGCGAGGAGAAGAGGAACATCGCCTTGGCGTCGTCGGCGTCCCCGGTGCTGTACATCCCCGCGCTCCTGCCCGGGGCGGGGTGCATCATCTCGGTGCGGTCCAGGTGGAGATGGTTCGGCACCGTGAAGATCGAGATGTGGTGCCCGAGGTCGTGGACGAACCGGGACTCCTCGCCGAAGGCCAGCGCGCGCACGTTCGAGTGCAGGCCGTCGGCGCCCACCACCAGGTCGAACGTACGCGGAGGGCCGCTCGCGAAGGTGACGCGCACGCCTTTGGGAGTCTCGTTCAGGCTGGTGATGGAGTCGTCGAAGACGTACTCGACGCCGCTCCCGGCCGCCGCGTACAGGAGCCCGGCGAGGTCGCCGCGCATGATCTCGACGTCGTCACCCTCGCGGCCGCCGAACAACCGGGCGTCCATCGTGCCCAGCTGCCTGCCGCGCGCGTCGACGAAGCGCGCGATCCGCATGTCCGTGCCGCGCCGTCGCACCTCGTCCAGCAGCCCCATGCGGCCGACGACGTCGAGCGCCGCTCCGCGGATGTCGATTTTGTAGCCGCCGTCCCGCAGCGCGGGCGAGCGCTCCACGACGGTCACCGCGAACCCGTGCTCGCGCAACCAGAAGGCCAGGGTCAGCCCGGCGACGCTCCCGCCGGAGATCAGGATGTTCCTCATGCCAGGAACTGTACAAATGTCTCACTCATCTGTCTAGCACAAATGTACAAGACATTTGTCTCGACGGCGGGCTAAGCTCTGGCCATGGGAAACCGGGAAGATCTGCTCGCGGGAGCCAAGCGCTGCCTCATGGAGAAGGGATATTCCGGCACCACCGCGCGGGACATCGCGGCGGCCGCCGGCACCAGCCTCGCCGCAATCGGCTATCACTTCAGATCGACGAGGGCCCTGCTCAACGCGGCGCTCATCGAGGCGATGGAGGAGTGGGGAAAGGAGATCGAGCGGACTCTCGCCGCCGACGCGTCACTGTCCGGCACTCCCGCGCAGCGGTTCCTGACGACCTGGACGCGGATCACCGAGTCCTTCGTCAGGCTGAGACCGCTCTGGGCCATTCAGTTCGAGCTCATCGCCCAGATGGACCGCCTTCCGGAACTGCGCGAGGCGTTCGCGACCGCCAACCGGCAGGCGAGGCTGGGACTGGCGGCGATCTTCGAGCAGCTGGATCCGGGCGCGGACGAGCGGAAGGCGATGGCCGTCGGCTCCTTCTACCAGGCGCTGCTCGGCGGGATGGCGGCCCAGTGGCTCGTCGATCCGGATCAGGCCCCGTCAGCGGACGATCTTCTCGAAGCGCTGCGCACGATCGGTGCGGGACTCCGGACGGAGTGACACGTGAACGTCGATTGAGGGCGCGGGCGGTTCCGGCAGGCGGCTCTCCACGAAATCCGGTCACGATGTCCGGCGGTTTCTGCCGCGTCGGCGGCCGTCCCGGCCGCGCTAGGATCCGTCGACGCCGCTGATCGAGTGGGCGTGTCGGAGAAGGAGTACGGGGTGCGCCGACTCACCGGAGCCCGTACGGCCGGGCTGGTCGCCGGGGGACTGGCCGCCCTTTCCGTGGTCATGGTGGTGGCGGCCGCCGCGAGCCGCTACGCGATACCCGCCGGGTTCCGGGTGCGGCCGGCGGTGCTGACGGGCGACGACATGGTGGGCATCGCCTATCCGGTCATCGGCGCGTTGCTGGTCGTGCGGCGGCCCAGGCTCCGTGTCGGGTGGCTGATGGTCCTGGGCGGTCTGGCGATCGCCGTGCTGGGGCCCTCACAGGCGGCGTACGAGTGGCTCGCCTACCACGGCGACCTGCGGGCCCAGTACTACCCCGTGATGGTCAACAACGTCGTCGGCGCCCTCGGGATGCTCGCGGTGGACCAACTGCTGCCGTTGCTGTATCCGGACGGGCGGCTCCCGTCGCGGCGCTGGCGTCCCGTCGCCGTCGCGGTGAGCACCGTCACGCTGATCCAGTCCGTGGCGTTCGTCTGCCGCGTCGTCCCCGCGGACTCACCGCGGGGGCCGAACCCCCTGGCGGTGTCCTGGATCGCTCCACTGGACGAATGGCTGCGCGACCTGCCCTTCAACTTCTTCTATGCGATCGAAGCGGTGTGCCTGCTGTCGCTCGTCGTCAGGTTCCTCACCGTCGACACCGTGCGGCGGCGGCAGATCGGCTGGCTGCTGTACGCCACCGCCGCCAACCTGATCGTCGAGGTGTGGTGGCACCAGTCGCCGCTGTCGCTCGTCACCAGCGCCGCCGTGCCCGTCGCGATCGCCGTCGCGGTCACGCACTACCGGCTGTACGGCATCGACACCCTGGTCAGCAGGACCGTGGTCGCCACCGGCGTGCTGGCGTCGGTCACCGCGGTCTACTTCGGTGTCGGGGTGTTGTGGGGGGTCTTCGTCTCCGAATACGGGCAGATCCAGGGACTGGTGGCGGCGCTGTTCGCCGGGGCGTTCTTCCAGCCGCTGCGTCGCCGGCTGCGGCGGCTGCTCGACCGCGTCTTCTACGGCCCCGTCGGGGATCCCGAGGCGCTCAGGCAGCGGCTCACCCGCGAGGTGCACGCCGCCGATCCGGTCACCGCGCTCGCCTCCGTCGCCGCCGCGGTACGCCAGGGCCTGGCGGTCCGGGGCGTGGCCGTCGAGGTGTACGACGGACGGCCGCGCTACGTCGAGAGCGGCGGTGTCGACGCCGCGCGCGTGGTGCCGCTGGTGTGGCACGGCGAGGACGTCGGCCGGCTGCTGATCGGCGCACCCGGCCCGCGCCGCTTCCCCGCCGCCCACAACGACCGGTTGATCAACGCGGTGACGCCGTACGTCGCCGACATCGCCCACGCCGTACGGCTCTCCGCGGATCTGCAGCGTTCACGCGAGCGGATCCTGAGCGCCCGGGAGGAGGAGCGCCGCAGGCTCCGCCGTGACCTGCACGACGGTCTCGGCCAGGCGCTCGCCGCCATGGCGATGACGATCACCATGGCCCGCCGGACGCTGCGGACGTCGCCGCAGGAGGCCGAGCGGATCCTGCTGGACCTGCGTACGGCCATGGACGGAGTGGCCGGCGAGATCCGCGAACTCGTCTACGGCCTGCGTCCGCCCGTGCTCGACCAGCTGAGCCTGGAGGGAGCCGTCCGCGCGCTCGCCGCCGAGGCGATGGGAGGCGGCGGCGCGGGCTCGGACTCCCCGCCCGGCCCGCGAACGGCCCGGGCGAGCGGGAGCGACGGCGCGGTGACCGATCGGGTCGCCGCGGTCGCCGTGGCGGACGGGGACGGGAGGGGCCGGGCCGGTGGGCATGCCCCGCGGATCACGGTGTCGGTGAGCGGAGATCTGACGGATCTTCCCGCCGCCGCGGAGGTGGCGGTCTACCGGATCGTCCAGGAGGCGCTGACCAACGTGCTCCGGCACGCGAACGCCGCGACCGTGTCGGTGACGCTGCACAACGGCGCGGGGACGCTGACCCTGCGGGTGCGTGACGACGGCGTCGGGCTGCCGGAGTCGCGGCGCGGCGGGGTGGGCCTGGCCTCGATGCGGGAGCGCGCCGCCGAGGTGGGCGGCTTCTGCCTGATCTCCTCCCCGGCCGGCGGCGGCACCCTCGTCGAGGTCTCCCTCCCCGTGCGAACCGCCCCGGCCGCCCGCTGACCCTCGTAGTCGCATATCGTCACGCTCGGTGGGGAGTATTTGGTATGGCTGTAACTATGATCTTCATGCACCGCACGCTCCGAGTCGCCGCGCTTTCCGTTCTCGTCCTCCCCATCACCGCTGTCGCGCTCGCCCCGCAGGCCGCGGCCGACGCCGGGGCGCCGACCCGTCGCATGCTGGCCCAGCTGAAGGTCGCCAAGCCGCTGTCGATCCGCGGGTACAGCCATCGGCGGTTCCAGCCGCGCTGGGCCCACCACAAGGGGCAGTGCGACGCGCGGGAGGCGGTTCTCGCCCGCGACGGGCGGGGCGTGCGCAGGAACGCGGCGTGCCAGGCCGTGAAGGGCGTCTGGCACAGCCCGTACGACGGCAAGGTGCTCAAGAGCGTGAAACAGACCGACGTCGACCATGTCGTGCCTCTGGCGTACGCCTGGCGCTCCGGCGCCAAGCGATGGAGCCAGGCGAAGCGGCGCGCGTTCGCCAACGACCTCACCCGTCCCGAGCTGGTCGTGGTGAGCCACTCCGTCAACATGGCCAAGGGAGGCCAGGGACCGCAGAGCTGGCGTCCGCCGCGCCGCCGCTACTGGTGCCGCTACGCGACCTCGTGGATCACGGTGAAGCATCACTACCGGCTCTTCGTCACGCGCCAGGAGAAGGTGGCCCTGCTCAACATGCTCCGCACCTGCGGGCGATGAGGGAACCCGTGCTGGCGGCGGGCAGGCTCAGCCGGCGCCTTCGATGCCTGCCCGCTGGATGACCTTGCGGAGGGCCGGCGCCGCCGGGCCGATGCGTTCGGTCAGCTGGCCGATGCGCTGCTGGTGCGCCCGTCGTTTGACCGGCGGAAGGACCGTGCCGAGTTCTCCCACGGCGGCCAGCCCGGCGAGGGCCGCCTCGCGGTCACCGACCCGGGACGCCGGCCCGGTGAGGGCGCCGGCGACCCGCGCCGTGAGGCGTTTCACCACACGTGTGTCGCGTACGCGGACGCAGCTCCTGTTGAAGATCAGGAAAGGCTGGCGCAGCTCGACCCTGACCCAGCGGCCCACCTCCAGCTCGTCGCGGACCGCCCGGACCGTGGCCCGGCTGTCCTTGCCGATCCAGTGTGACCACGGCCGGGGGCCCGACTGGGCGAGCTGGCGGAGCAGGCCGTCGAGGACCGGGTCGGCGAGCCGCGCCTCCGACACCACGCGCACCTTGCCGTCGTCGTCGGCGATCCGGCCGGCGAGCAGCAGATCGGTGAGCGCGGCCGCGCGCAGCAGGTAGGGGAAACGGCTGTTCGTCACCACCCGCTCCTTGCGGGGGTCGTAGGCCAGCAGGTAGAGCTGGGCCGTCAGGGAACCGGGGACGTCCATGGGACTGCCCTCCTCTCAGTCGTCGGGCGGGTCGGCGGCGGGGGCTTCCTGATCCGGCATCTGCTTCTTGGGGGGCCGGCCGCGCCGGGGGATGCGGGCGGCGCCGCCCGGGAGCCGCCCCGCCTCCGACAGGGCCCGGCGCAGCAGGAACTCGATCTGGGCGTTGGTGCTGCGCAGTTCGTCGCCGGCCCAGCGGGACAGCGCGTCGTGCACCGCGGGGTCCAGCCGCAGCAGGATGCTCTTTCTTTCGGTCGCCACGGTCTAGTGGTACAGGGAGCCGGTGTTCACCACGGGCTGCACGTCGCGGTCGCCGCACAGGACGACGAGCAGGTTGCTGACCATGGTGGCCTTGCGCTCCTCGTCGAGCTCGATCACGTCGTGCTCGTCGAGGCGGGCCAGGGCGGCCTCGACCATGCCGACCGCGCCGTCCACGATCCGCTGACGGGCCGCGACGACCGCTCCGGCCTGCTGACGGCGCAGCATCGCCTGCGCGATCTCGGGAGCGTACGCCAGCCGGGTGATGCGCGACTCGATGACCTTGACCCCGGCCGAGGCCACCCGCGCCTGGATCTCGGCCGACAGGCGGCCGGTGATCTCGTCCGCGTTCTGGCGCAGGGACAGCGTGTCGTCGTGCCCGTCGTACGGGTAGCTGCCGGCGATGTGCCGGACCGCGGTCTCGGTCTGGAAGGCGACGAACTCCACGAAGTCGTCGACCTCGAAGACGGCCTTCGCCGTGTCCTCGACCTGCCACACGACCACGGCGGCCATCTCGATCGGGTTGCCGTCGGCGTCGTTGACCTTGGCGATGTCGGTCTCGTGGTTGCGGATCCGGGTCGACACGCGGCGCTTCTGGGTGAAGGGAGCCACGAGCCGGAGACCGGGCGTGCGGACCGTGCCCACGTAACGGCCGAGCAGCTGGATCACGCGTGCCTCACCGGGGGCGACCGCGGTGAGCCCGGTGAGGACGACGAGGGCCGCCAGGAGGAGCAGCACCCCGGCGGCGATCAGCGCCGCTCCGGCGCCGCCGCTGCCGTCGACCGCGACGACGGCTCCGATCGGGACCAGCGCGAACGGGCTCAGCAGGCCCACCAGGGCCAGGATCAGCATGGGCCATCCCGCGGCTGCTCGCGCCGCCCGCTCGTGGGTCTGGGGGGCCGGCATGTCGACGGCGATCTGCAGGTCTGTCATGTCTTCTCCTCGGGTCTAGCACGACAGTAGCAAAGTGATATCACTTTTCGCCAGACCCGGGGAGGCGTCAACCGCGCTGGATCGGTGGCGTCCCCGTGAGCAGGAAGCGCCGGCGTCATTCGGCAGGCAGGCGCGTTGCCGGCCTCGGGACCGGGCGTCTGTCCGCGGCCTGTGCCAGAGTGACCGGCATGTTGGCAATCACCGTACTGACGGAGGACGGCCACCGGCACGTCCGGCCGGACGCCGGGGAACTCGCCGGACTGGTCGGGCGTCTGGGCGGCCGGCACGACAGGTTCCTGGTCGTCCAGCGGATACCCGACCTGCCCGAGGTCTTCGTTCAGGTGTGGCACGAGGACGAGGGCGACTATGTGCTGGAACACCGCGACGGGGCGCCCGACCGGCACTTCCAGGCGATACTCGACGGCCCAGGGCCGGTGATCGCGGCCATGACCCGCTGGGCGGGCCGGGAGGACGGCTGGCACTCCGGACTGGACTGGACGGCGTTGGACCTCGGTCTCCCCGAGCCTCCGCCTCCGCTCGAGCTCGACCGGGACGAACGCGAACGACTCGATGCGCGCCTCCGCGAGGTGATCATCGGCGGTTATGCGACGAGGGCGCAGCTCGCCGAGATCGCGGAGGACTATCTCGTGTCGGGCGACCGCCGGCCGGTCTCCCCCGGACAAGCACGCCTGCTCGCGGACAGGTTGTGGCTGGATCGTGTCGAGGAGCAGGCCTCCTGGGAGGGGGAGACGGACCCGGAACGACTCAGCCGGGCCTTCGCCGTCCTGGAGGCCTCGGGCATCACGGCGAGGGAGCACTTCACCTGCTGTCGCTCCTGCGGTCAGGCGGAGATCGGGTCGGCGGGGTCCCCGGATGCGCGCGGCTACGTCTACTTCCACAGCCAGTGCACGGACTCCGCCGCGGCCGGGCACGGACTCGCACTCCTGTACGGCGGGTTCGACGGTTCGTCCGGCACGACGGCGTCCATCGGCCGGGAGATCGTGGCCGCGCTCGGGAAAGCCGGCCTTTCGGTGGAGTGGAACGGCGATCCCTCGCAGAGCATCACCGTCGTCCCCATCGACTGGCGCAAACGTCTCATCGGCTGAGGGATCACGCACGAGTCGCCGGCCCGCGTGTGACTCAGGCCGCATCCGCCACGGTGACGACGACCTTGCCGGCGGGGTGGCCTCCCATGAGGTGGCGGATCGCGTCGGGCGCGGCGGCGAGGGGATAGGCGCGGTCGATCGCCGGGACGACGGCGCCGGACTCGATGAGCCGGGTCAGTTCCTCCAGGTGCTCGGCGCGCTCGCGGGAGAGCACCGGGCGCAGTCGCTGCCCCCTGAACACCGACCCCGTGATCAGTGACAGCAGCGGCGCCCGGAATGTGCGTCCCATGCCACCGGTGAAGCGGTACGCGGTGTGCCCGCCGCCGACGATCACCAGCGTGCCGCGCGGGGTCAGGGCACGTCGCAGCAGGGACAGCGGCCGGTTGCCCCCGGTGTCGACGACGACGTCGTAGCGTGCGCCGTCGCGGTCGATCTCCTCGCGGGTGTAGTCGATGACGTCGTCGGCCCCGAGCGACCGCACGAACTCCGCCTTCGCCGCCGAGCACACGCCGGTGACGCTCGCGCCGAGCGCCTTGGCGATCTGCACGGCGAACGACCCCACGCCTCCCGACGCGCCGATCACCAGCACCCGCTGCCCCGGGCGCACACCGGCGACGTCGCGTACGGCCTGCAGCGCCGTCATGCCGGAGACCGGCACCGCGGCGGCCTGTTCGAACGTGAGGTTGGCCGGCTTCGGCGCGAGGCGGTCCTGCGGCGCCTTCGCGTACTCCGCGAGCGAGCCGCCCGGGCAGGTGCCGTACACCTCCTGGCCGGGCCGGAAGCGGGTGACGCCGGCGCCGACGGCCGTCACGACCCCGGCGACGTCGCGGCCCCGGACGGGAACCTTGGGGCGGCGCAGCCCGAATCCCCCACGCGCCAGGTACGGCGTGCCGGTCATCAGGACCCACACGCCGGGGTCCACGGCGGCCGCGCGGACCTCGACGAGCACCTCCTCGTCGCCGATCGAGGGACGGTCGATGTCGCGCAGTTCGAGCACGTCGGCCGGGCCGTACGTGTCCTGGACAATGGCTTTCATTTCGTCTCCTCGGGGAGGTCGGGATACTGGAACACGTCGTCGAGCGGGGCGCCGAACACCCGGGCGATCCGGAAGGCCATCTCCAGGGACGGCGAGTATCGGCCCTGTTCGATGGCGATGACGGTCTGTCTGGTCACGCCGATGCGTTCGGCGAGTTCGGCCTGGGTCATCTCGTCGTGGGCGAATCGCAGCGCGCGGATGCGGTTCGTCACGCGTGTGGGCTTCACCACTCCGGAACGCTCCTGCGATAGAGAATGATCTTGGTGATTCCGCCGATGACCGCCGACAGGATGAAGCAGAGGTAGACCACGTTCGCGATCCAGAAGCGGTCCCACCCGGCCATGGCCATGAGCATCGCCGCGAGCGCCCCGATGGCCACGAACGCCTGACCGGTGTGGTCGCCGAACCGCCCGATCTCCTTGTCGCGGGCGTCGACGACGCGCGAGCCCCGCGGGTTGACGATCGCCATCCCGATCTCGGCCAGGATCGACGCGACGATCCCCCCGCCGATCGTCCACAGCAGGGCGGCGGCGTACGGCGCCTCGGGTAACGGAGCTCCGTCCGCCGCCCTGAGGACGGCGACGACGTACGCGGGATAGGCGATCACCGCGACGACCAGCCCGATCCAGGCGCGTTTCTCCTCAAGGGTCATCATCGACTCCCTTCGGGTGTACAAAATCTTTGACACCCTGAAGGTAACGCGTCTTTGACCTGATGTACAGAACTTTTTACATCGACCGCCGACGGGCGGGGAGACAGGCGTACGCGGGCGCGGGTCAGGCCCCGGCGGGCACCTGCCCGGCGCCGACGACCTTCAGGAACCGCAGGGACTCGTAGGCCGGGGACCCGGGCTCGGCGGTGAAGATGACCACCTGCTGCTCCTGGTCGGGCACGGTGAGCACGTCGAAGTCCAGCTCGATCGGCCCGACGCGCGGGTGCCGCACGGTCTGGTGCAGGTGGCGCTCGATGTGGAACCGCTGGGAGTTCCACAGCCGGGCGAAGTCCTCGCTGCCCGCCAGCAGTTCCTCGACCAGGCTCTTCAGCTCGCGGCTGTCCGGATAGCGGGTCACGGCGACGCGTAGGTAGCTGACCGCCGTGACGGCGAACCGTTCGGGGCTGCCCATGCCGAAGTGCCGCCGCTCGGGGTCGGGATGCAGGAAGTAGTGCCGGATGACGTTGCGCTCCTGGCCGGCCAGGGTGGAGAAGTCCTCGAACAGGGCCGCCGCCAGCGGGTTCCAGGCCAGCACGCGGCACATGTCGTCCACGACGATCGCGGCGGCGTCGGTCAGCCGGTTGACCAGGTTCAGCGTGCTCGGGCGCACCTCGCTCGCGGGCTCCCCGGACCGGCGCTCCTCCCGTTCCCCGGCCAGGTGGAACAGGTGGGCGCGTTCCTGGTCCGACAGGCGCAGGGCGCGGGCGATGCCGTCGAGCACCCGCCGCGACGGGTGACGGCCCCGCGCCTGTTCCAGCCGCGTGTAGTGGTCCACCGAGACGTACGCGAGCTGGGCGACCTCCTCGCGCCGCAGGCCGGGGGTGCGGCGGCGACGTCCCGGGGGCAGGCCGACGTCGGCGGGGTCGATGCCCTCCCGCTTGCTCCGGAGGAAGCGCGCCAGCCCCTGCTTGTCCATGCTTGTGACCGTACGCCCGGCATCGGGTGCGCGGACCCCTCAGCCACGGACTCTTGGTCCCTGGCTGTGCGGGACGGCCCGGGGCGACGGTGGGGTCGGCACCGACCGGCGGCGGACACGGACGCGTCACGGTCACCCGACCTCACGGAAGGCACACGATCATGCGGATCTTCATCACCGGTGCGAGCGGCTACGTCGGCGCGGTCGTGGCCGAGCACCTCGTCGGGGCCGGTCACGAGGTGGCCGCCCTGGCCCGCTCGGACGAGGCGCGTGAGCGGGTCGAAGGGCTGGGCGCCAAGGCGGTGCCCGGCAGTCTGCGGGACCTCGACGTCCTGCGCGGCGCCGCCGCGGCGGCCGAGGCCGTGGTCCACACCGCCGTGGACTATGCCGATCCGGACATGGGCGACATCGAGCGTGACACCCTCGGGGCGCTGCTGGGCGGCCTGAACGACGGCGGCGCCTTCGTCTACACCAGCACGGGACTGGTCTATCCGGACCGGCAGGGCGCGACCGTGGACGAGGACCACCCCGTCACCCCGGAGACGTCGCCCCAGCCGTACAAGGTCCTCGGCGAGCGGCAGGTCCTGACGGCCGGCCACGTGGCGGGCACGGTGATCCGGGCGGCGCTGGTCTACGGGCGCGGCGGATCGGGCCTGCTCCGGGGGCTCATCGGCGCCGGCAGGCGGAACGGCATGGTGCCCTACATCGGCGACGGCGCCAACGAGTGGTCGTCGGTGCACGTCGACGACCTCGCGGAGCTGTACGTCGCCGCGCTGGAGCGCCGTGAGCCCGGGGCCGCCGGTAACGAGGTCGCCGGCAACGGGGTCGTCGTCAACGCCGCATCGGCCGAGCGGACCCCCATCCGGCGGATCGCGGAGGCGGTCGCCGGCCTGACCGGCGCCCGGGCCGTGTCGCTGACGCTGGAGCAGGCGGTCGCCGCGATGGGGCCGGCCGTCGCCGCGCTCACCCGTTCGTCGCCGATGGACGCCTCGCGGGCCCGGCGGCTGTTCGGGTGGGCCCCGCAGCGGCCCGGACTCATCGAGGAGCTGACGACCGGCTCCTACGCGCGGTCCTGATCAGCGCCCCCGCCGCGGACGCAGCGCGCGCCGTACACGCGGGCCGTGCCTGCGCCACCAGGCCCGCGCCCAGATCACCTGGAACGCGGCCGCGGACAGCAGCACCGCCGCGGCGTCCAGCCCGGCGAGCGGGTCCGCGGGGGCGGCCAGCGCGGCCACGGCCCGGCCGAGCAGCGTCAGCGTCGCCGGCGCCGTCACCGCGAACGCCACACCCAGGCAGGCCGCGGTGCCCACGACCAGCAGCACCGCGTACGTGCGCAGGGCGCGCCGCTCCCGGCGCGGCAGCCCGGCGAGAGGGTCGGGGGAGGGGCGGCGCAGCAGCCGCAGCGCCAGATGCCGGACGTAGGCGGAGGCGTCGCCGTACATGTTGCGGCACCCGCTCAGGTCCTGCAGCAGGAAGTAGACGTCGGTGCGCATGAACACGAGGAACTGCGTGGCCAGCATGCCGAGCGAGGTCAGCGCGACCAGCGACAGCACGGGCTGGCGACCCACGACCGCGGTCAGGAGGAGCGCGGCCGAGCAGGCCGCCGCGTCGGTCGCCATCCCGGCGAGGTAGACCGTCAGGCGGACGCGCCGCCCGGCCAGCCAGACGCCGGACACCTCGGTCTGGACGGCCAGGAACTGCAGCCGGGTGCCGAGCCGGATCCTGCCCGGCACCCCGGCGGCCCTGGCGGTGGACAGGTGGGCCATCTCGTGCAGGAAGATGAGCGCCCAGGCGACCGCGACCTGCGACGCGAGCACGAGCGTGCCGCGCTGGCTCCACAGCAGGTCGCGCCAGCCCGGCAGCGTCTCCCGCCGTACGACCGCCGTCGCGATCCCGGCGGCGATCAGGCCGGCGACCAGCAGGTGGAGCAGCGGGTGGAGCGTCCACCGCACGTGCCGGGGACGCAACCAGGGAAAGGTCGGCGGCCTGGCGGGGGCGGCCGGGGCGCCGGGCTCCTCCAGGAATCCGAGCGCGCCCAGGGCGCGGACGAAGTCGCCGACGTCGAGATCCGCGCCCGTCTCGGCGCGCAGCCGCCGTTCCGTCTCCTCGATGGTGGCGCCCGCCGACAGCAGCTCGATGGCCCGCATCCCCTCGTACGGCACGGCGGCGAACTCGTCCCCGTCCGGGCGGCCGACGATCCACTGCGAGCCGTCCTGCCGGAACGCCAGCTCGCGCAGCCGGACCACAGGGGCCTCTCCCAACGCGGGCCTCCAGACGCGGGGTCAGGGGCGGATCGTCCCGGTGTGGTGGGAGTAGCCGGGCAGGAGGGCGCGTGTCCTGTCGGAGATCACGGGCGGCGGCAGCGGGGCGACCTCCCGCTCGACGTACGCCCGCACGTCCTCGCCCCGGCCGTAGAGCTCCTTGATCGCGGACAGGCAGGGGCCGACGAGGCCGGGGTCGGTGATCCGCCGGGCGCCCACATGGGCGCCGATCTCGTCGTACTGCACCTCGTAGAGCAGCGTGGGGCCGAGCACGACGATCTCGGGCAGCGGCGCGTGGTGCTCCAGCTCCCGCACGGCGTCCGCGTGCAGCACCCGGGGACGCTCGCCCGCCGTCGCCCGTACGGCGAGGACGTGCAGCTCCCACTGGAGATAGGGGGTGAGCGGCGTCTCCACGACGCGGACGCGGCGGGCCTCGGGCCGGGTCCGGTAGTAGCCGACGAGGAACTCCCGTAGTTCCTCCAGCATCGCGAGCGACCCTTCCCAGTCGCCGGCCATCATCGCCCGCCAGCTCGCCACGTCGGGTTCGAAGAACTCCTGGGCGCGCTCGAGCTTCCACACCCCGTCGGGGGCCCGCTCGAACTCCTCGGTGAACTCGGCCTGGTAGGCGTCCGCGGGCAGGACCCGCGCCTCGGCCCGCCGTACGTCGTCGAAGATGGTCCCGGCGTGTGCCACCCTTCCCTCCCTGGGCGCTCCCTGGTGCTGGCTCTCGTCGGCCGAGGCGTGCGGGCGGCCCCGCGGCACCCCCGCACGCCTCGGGCGGTGCTCCGTCAGTTGCCGACGCTGTTGCTGCTGGTCGTGGTCTCGATCTTGTCGAGCAGCCGGATGGTGATCTTCGTCTTCGCCGGCGAGGCGGTCTCGTCGACGGGTTCGGTCTCGTGCTCGTTCGTGTTCATCCGGTTCCTCTCTCTGGAGGGGAGGGGACATGGATGTTCTCGCGAGAACTCGTTCATGATTCGCCTTTTGACTGAGGGCAGTCAAGGATTTCTTTATTCATTCAGCCGGCGTCGATTTCGGTCATCGGCCGGAATGAATTGTGCTCCGGCGCCGGAGAAGCCCGTGAGCCGCACACCGGGCAGCCGGGGCGCGGCGGATGCCGGACCCACACGTGGTGGTCGGCGGCGATCAGGTTGACGCCCTGGATGGTGCCGGCCGGCGGCACGGGCACCCCGGTCAGCAGCCCGAGCAGGGCGTGGGCGACGAGCTGGCCGGACACGCCCGCCGAGGTGGCGATCACACCCGGCCCGCCGAGGTCCACCGGCGTGCCGGGGCGGCGCCGCGCCTCCTCGCCGCTGCTCAGGCACTCGTAGCAGGCGCCCGCTCCGGGCGCGAAACACCCCACGGTGACGAGTGGCCCGTTGTATCCGCCGCCGGCCCAGGGGATGTTCGCGGCGGCGCAGGCGCGGTTGGCCCAGACCCGGATGCCGTGCCCGGTGGGCCGGTCGGCGCACAGGGCGAGCGCGTCGTAGCCCGCGATCAGGTCGTCCAGTTGCCGCCTGCTGCCGATGTGGCGGCGCTCGCCCGTGACCCGGATGTCGGTGTTGACGGTCCGCAGCCGCGCCACGGCGGCCTCCGCCTTCGGGCGCCCCACGTCGTCTTCGCAGAAGAGGACCTGGCGGTTGAGGTTGGACAGCTCGACCACGTCGGGGTCCACGCAGTGGATCGTGCCGACGCCGACGGCGGCGAGCGCCCACGCCGCGTGGCTGCCGGTGCCGCCCAGGCCGAGCACCACGACCCGCGCGGACTTCAGTCGCAGCTGGGTCTCCCAGCCGTGGCCGCGCGGCGCGACGTCGACCGCGCGGAAGAACGCGTGGTTCCTGCTGTAGCGGTCGAGCTCGCGCTCGCTCAGCCCGGCGGGCGGCCCGGCCGCGGCGTCCTCCACGTATCGGGTGGCGACGAGTTGCTCGACGATCGACGCGGCGTCCGGCACCTCGGGGTGGGTCAGGCGCAGCCCCTCGGCGATCTCGTCGCGGGAGCGGGTGCCGTCCATCAGCGTGAGGGCCGTCCACACCCAGCCGTACGGGTCCGCGATTTCGGCGGCGATCCCGTAAATCTCACCGCCGATGCGAATGGTGCCGTCGTCGTACCGGTGAGGCCGGTGCTCGAATTTCACACGGGGCAGTCGCACGTGACGACGTTTAGTGGGCGATAACTGGGTGAGTCAACACCGATTTTCACGTCGAGCAAAAAGGGGTCGGCCGTAAAACGTTCCCGCGTCGCGGGCACCGCGTCGTCGCGTGCTCCACCACCGGATCCCTCACCGGACCCGTCACCGGATCGGCCATGCCGGCCGGCCCCGGTGATGAGTTGTCGCGCCCGCATCCGTCACACCTACGTCGGGACACGACGGGACGGAAGGATGACGTGATGAGTGCGGACACGCGGCTGGAGGAGCTGGGCGTGAGCGGTCTGGGCGAGGTCGACGAGCCGGCGTTCTCGGGGCTGGCGGAGCGGCACCGGCGGGAGCTGCACGTGCACTGCTACCGGATGCTCGGGTCGTTCGAGGACGCCGAGGACACCGTGCAGGAGACGTTCCTGCGTGCCTGGCGGCGGCGGGAGACCTTCGAGGGTCGGTCGACGTTCCGGGCCTGGCTGTACCGGATCGCCACCAACGCCTGCCTGGACCTGCTCGCCAAGTGCCGCCCCGAGCCCGCGACCGGCGGCGAGGTGCCGTGGCTGCAGCCCTACCCGGACCGGCTGCTCGACGAGCTGCCCGCGTGCGACGCGGACGAGCCGGAGACCGTCGCCGTCGCACGGGAGACGATCGAGCTGGCGTACCTGGTCGCGGTCCAGCACCTCGCGCCGCGTCCGCGGGCGGTGCTGATCCTGCGGGACGTGCTCGGCTGGCCGGCCAAGGACGTCGCGGAGCTCCTCGGGGACTCCGTCAACTCCGTGAACAGCGCGCTGCAGCGGGCCCGCGCCGGCATGCGGGAACACCTGCCCGCCGAGCGGCAGGACTGGACCGGCGGAGAGGAGGACGCCGGGACGCGCGAGCTGGTGCGCCGCTTCACCGACGCCAGCGTGGCCACGGACATCGACGGGCTCGCCGCACTGCTGCGGGACGACGTCCGCTGCTCGATGCCGCCCACGCCGGGCCTGTGCGCCGGCCGCGACGCGGTGGTGAACGACTGGGTCGAGAGCGGCTTCGAGGGCATGGAGCACCTGCGCGCCGTCCCCACCTCCGTGAACCGGCAGCCCGCCGTCGCCTTCTACCAGTGGCGGAAACGGGAGGGCGCGTACCTGCCGCTGACGATCGACGTCCTGCGCGTCACCGGCGGGGCGATCACCGAGATCGTCATCTTCCACGCCGACCGGTTCCCGCGGCTCGGGTTGCCGGAGCGCCTGCCGGCGGACGGCACGGAGTAGGTCCCGGTGCGGACGCTCGCGCTGCGAGGTGGCGCGCGTGTCGCGGTGGTCGCGGCCGAGTGGTGCGACGCGTTCGGCGTCGTCACCCGCGGGCGGGTGCAGCTGGAGCTGCGCGACGGCGCGCCCGGGCCGGTCCTCGGACGCGACGCCGGGTTCTGGCTCCGCGGCACCGGTGTCCGCGCCCTGCGCAACCCCGGCCGCCGCACGGCGAGAGTGCGCATCGTCACCCCCGGGGCCAGGACCGCCACATGCCGGTCGGCACACCCCTGCGCCGGCCACCGAACGATGGAGGACGATATGACCAGCATGAACGACACCGGGCTCGTCGCGGGCCCGGCATCGGGCCGGGCCCGCCACGCCCACCGGCTCCGCGGGCTCGCCGGCACCGGCCTCGTCGCCGCGCTCGCGGCGATGACGGCCACCACCCTCGCCGCCGCGCTCGCCCGCGCCGTCGGCGTCGATTTCGAGATCCCCGATGGTGGCGAGGCGATCCCGTTGCCCGGGTTCGCCGTGGTGACCGGCTTCTTCTCGGTCGTCGGCATCGTCATCGCCGTCGCCCTTCTCCGCTGGAGCGCCCGCCCCGCCGAGCGATTCGTGTGGACGGCGGTGTCGCTGACCGCGATCTCACTGGTCCCGCCCTTTCTCTCCGGGGCGAACGCCGCCACCGTCATCGCGCTCCTCGGGCTGCACCTCGTCGCCGCGACGGTGATGATCGTCACCCTGGCGCGGAGCCTCCGCGCCCGGACCGCTTGACGAGCCCGCGACGAGCCCGCGACGGGTCCGCGACGGCTCGGCGACGGGACAAGGCGTGGCACAAGAGGCGGGAGGTCGGGAAAGGCTCATGGGATCGTCGCCGCTGGGCATACGTTGGTGACGATGAACGATCAGCCTGCTGTGATCTCACCGCCGCGCCGCCGGGTGCTGGCCGCCGTGCTCGCCGCCGTGGTCCTCCCGCTCTCGGGCTGCGGCGGCTCGGCGGGGGAGGCCGCCTCGGTCGCCCCGCGCGAGCGCCTGTCCCCGCCGGCGCCGGCGTCCTCCGCGAGCCCCGCGCCGGAGCCGTCCGTGCCGGACCTGCCCGCCCCGGACGAGGCGGTTCCGAAGGACCCCGCGCGGCTGGCCGACGCCCTCACCCGTACGGCCGGGCGGCTGCGCGACGCGATCGACGACTGGAGGCGTACGGGCGACCCCGCGAAGGGGGAGGCGCCCGAGCCCGTGGTCCTGCTGTCCCTGTACGAGCAGCGCGTGTACCGCTACCTCGCCCGCAATCCCAAGGTCGCCTCCCGCGCCTACGGGAAACTGCCCAAGGCGGTGGCGGCGCGGACGAAGGACAACGTGACGGCCATCCGCGACCTGCTCTCCCTCGCCCACCCCGTCAGCGGGCCGATCAAGATGAAGGTCAAGCCGGCGGAGCCGGCCGACGCCCTGCTCGCGGCCTTCAAGCGCGCCGAGCGCCGGTTCGGCGTCGAGTGGGAGGTGCTGGCGGCGGTGATGCTCGTCGAGACCAAGTTCGGCCGGGTGCGCTCGCCCAGCTACGTGGGCGCCAGGGGGCCGATGCAGTTCATGCCGGGCACCTGGAAGGCGTACGGCATGGGCGGCGACATCGACGACACCGGTGACGCCCTGCTCGCCGCGGCCAACTACCTCCACGCCTCCGGCGCGCCCGGCGACTACCGGCGCGCGTTGTACGCCTACAACCACTCCCAGGCGTACGTGGACGCCGTCCTGTTGCACGCCCGCCAGATGAAGCAGGACATCAGGAACTACTACGCCTACTACACCTGGCAGGTCTACGTGATCACCACGAAGGGCGAGCGCCGCCTGACCGGCCCCTGACGTCAGGTGACGCCGGGGGCGGGACGGTCCTTGGGGGATCGTCCGTAACCAATGCCGCTTTCCGTGCGACTCATCCTTGGGGGATCGATCGCGTACGGGAGGCCGGTTGTGCGGTGGCTCACGAGTGGTGCGGGGACGAAGCCGGTCGGGATCCTCGCTGTGGCGCCGCTCGTCGTGGCGGCGCTCGGCCTGCTGATCCCGGGCGCGGGCCCGGCGCTCGCGGACGGAGCGGCCTGCGGGTTCGGGCCTCCCCGCTCGGCGTGGGTGGAGACGTCCGTGACCATCGCGGAACGCGGCCACGACACCCCCGTGCTGACGAGCACGACGCGGGTCGGCGTCCCCCGTGACTGGGCGGGGTCCGCCGCTCTGCTCGGCGACGGGAGCGGCGACGTGAGCACGGTCGGCTGCCTGCTGCCGGACGGCGGCACGCCGAGCGTCACGACGTCGGACGACGGCGCCGAGGTGGTGGTCCAGAGCACGCGGGAGACCCGCCTGGAGCACTACGGCCCCCGTTGGGGCGGAGACTCCGCCGGGCTGTGGGCGAGCCGCGAGTCCGGCGGGACCTGGTTCGTCGCGCTGCTGCCCTCGACCGCGGGCGCGCCGCCGACCGTGGACCTGCCGCCCGGGCTGGCCGGGGCGCGCTGGCGGACCGTGGTCGTCAAGATGCCGGAGTCCCGGGTGCGCACGGTGACGCCTCTGCCGTCGCAGGTGCTCCCCGGCGGCACCTACGTCTGGCGGGACGGCGCCACCCCGCCGCGCGTCGAGGTCGCCGTGCCGTTGTCCGCGCGGGCGGCTTTCCAGCGCTGGGTGGACCTGCGGGGACAGAACGCGCTCACGGTCGCGACCTACCTGGCCTTCGCGCTGCCGTACCTGCTGCTGGCCTGGCTCCTCGTGCTGCTCCACAGGCGTGCGGGCGAGCGGCGTGCGGGCGAGCGGGGCCCGGGTGACCGGGGCTCGGGTGACCGGGGCTCGGGCGACCGGGGCGAGCGCGCCCTCGTCAGGATCGTCCTCGGCGCCCTGGCGGCGATCACCGCGGCGGAGGCCATCACGGTCGTCCTCGTGCTCACCGAGGCGGGCTTCGCGGCCCACATGATCGGCCTGACGGACGGGGCGGCGATCGCGATCCTGGCGGCGCCGCTCTGCGCGGCCGCGTGGCGCTGGGCGCGCACGCGGCTCAGGCGCGCCGGCCCGGCGCCCACCCGTTCTGCGCCCACCCGTTCTGCGCCTACCCGTTCGGAGCTCACCGCGTTCGGCGCGGTGGTGCTCGCGGGAGCGGTGCTCGTCGCCGTCTGCGGCTACGCGCCCCTGTCCATGCGGTACTTCCCCAGCCCGGCGGAGCCCGCGGTGGTCGCGTCGGGCGTCGCGACGGCGCTGCTGCTCACCGGGGCGGCGTGGGCGGTCGCGGTCCGGGCCGCCCGGATCCCGGGTGGACGGACGCCCCGGGCCGTCCGCGTGCTGCTGCGCTGGAGCGTCCCGGGACTGGCGCTGCTGACTCTGGCGTTCGAGGCCCACGCGGTCGTCGTACGCGAGGGAAGCCTGCCGGAGGTGACCGAATCACCCTTCCTCCTGCTGCGAAGCGTCGCGTACCTGATGTGGCCGCTGGTGGTGCTCCTGCTTCTCCTGCTGCTGCGTCTGCACGGGCGGCGTACGGAGACCGTCGGGCCGCTCACCACCTGGCTCGTCGTCTTCCTGTTCGTCGTGGGCACGATCAGGTGGCCCGGCACGTACGCGGGTATGCCCGTCCCGCTCGCCGCGCTCGCCGGCCTGGCCGTGCTGCCCCTGCTGCTGCGGCTGACGCGACGGGCCGAGGCCGCGGACCCGGGCGTGTCACGGCGACGGCTGGCGATGATCGTCGAGGAGTACCGGGATCTGGAGGCACGGGAGAAGGGCCTGCGGCGGCGCTGGGCGGCCGGCGACATGGACGACGACGCCTTCCACAGGGAGAACGGGCCGGTCGCCGACCGCATCCGCGGGCTCCGGATGGAGATCGGCCTCGATCCCGACAGGGAGGACGGGATCAGCCCGCTCGACCTGGCGCTGTCGCGCGGCCCGGGCGTGTCGTGGTGGGCCAACGCGCGGCTCGCCGCGCGGTACGCGTCCTACGTGGGCGCCCCCGCCGCCGTGTTCCTCATCTGGGCCACCTGGAGCACCGACAGCCGGGGGCGCGACGGCTGGCTCGACCGGCTGGGCGATCCGAACGGGTTCTACGGCCTGGCCGGCGACCTGATCGGCGGGTTGCTGATCTGGCCGGTGGCGGGCTTCGTGCTGGGCGCGCTGTGGCGTCGCCTGCCCGGCAGACGCGGCTATCTCAAGGGCGCCGTGCCGGTCCTCGCGTACGCCGCGGCGACGGGCGCGCACGCCGTGCTGAACAACGTCATCGGCCAGGCCCCCGTGCGCGGCTCGCTCGTGCGGGTGCTGCTGCTGTTCCTGGTGCTCACCGTCGTCGCCGTCCTCATGGACGCGCGGGCCCTCCAGACCCGCCCGGGTGGTCTCGCGTCGCGGCTCACCCCCGTGGCCGTCGTCTACCGGCTCGGTACGGCGGGCAGCGGGATCGCGCTCATCGTCGCGCAGGCGGCGGCCATCCTCGGCCTGTGGAGCCAGCTGAGGAACGGCATCGACATCACCTCACAGGTGGACACCTCCACCCAGGCGTCGCTCCCGGCCGACGCGCAGCTGCTCCAGGGACGAGCGGGCGATTAGCCGTCGATGTCGACGCAAGCCGCGAGGGACCGCAGCAACCGCAACTTCTCGGCGCTCGGGGAGCCGGCCGACGCCTGGTACACGACGAGAGAACGCCTCGACGGGAGCGCCGCATCCGTCGCCGGACTCCGGGTGACCGCCGACGGGCGACGGCGAGTTCCGCGACGACGTCCTCTACCACGCGGGCATGGTCATGTACCGGCATCCGGCGGAGTGAGGGCGGCTCCGGCGCCCGGCGCCGGAGCCGCGACGCTCACCTCACAGTGCGGGGTAGGCGTTGTTCACCAGCATCACGAACTGCTCGTGGTGCCAGTCGCCGATCAGCGGCGCGTTGGGGAGGGCGCCGGTCGGCCGGATGCTGTCGGTCCAGGGCGTGAGGGAGCCGTTGGGGTCGCACCGGTGATCGATCAGCCGGTCCGAGCCCTCGGGCAGGAGCGGCCCGCCGACGCCGTCCGACTCGCCCGGCCGCTTGATCCACAGATAGGCGTCGACGCCGGGAGCGGGCGCCGCGACCGGCCGGGTCCCCAGCCCCGCGCCCTTCTGGTTGCACTCGGCGCCCCGCGACGGACGCCGGTCGACGCGGCTCTGGTCCACGTACGTGTTGACGTCACTGGAGGTGCTCACGGCCGTCGGCCGGGCGGGCCCGCCCCAGCCGTTGCGGGAGGTGTCGACGACCACGCCGAGCGAGCCGGGGAAGCCCTTGGCGAGCAGGGCGGCGCGCATCGCGACGGCGTAGTCCCGTTCGTCCAGATAGGGGTTCCAGTCGATGAACCTGCTCTGGATGATCGGCTGGCCGCTCACGGTCTTGTACGGGTCGGTGAGGAACGGCTCATCGAGAGGGATGTAGTCCCCGACGTTCGTGGCGATGCCGTCGAGGCTGGTGAGGCCCCGTGCCGTGCCGCGCACGGTCTCGGTGATGAGGGCCGTGAGCGCCGTGAAGTTCGTCTCCCAGCCGGCCCATCCCGCGCTGCCCGCGTCCAGGTACGTGTAGACGTTGGGCAGGGGCGCCAGCTTGTCGAGGGCGTACCGGATGCCCATCGTGTACACGCCCGACCCCGCCGCCTGGTCGCACGAGTAGGCGCTCGCGCCACCCACGATGAGGTCGATCAGGGCCCGCGGTTCGACGACGGCCGCGACGCGCAGGTTCCGGTACTCGGGCTTGGCCAGCAGGGCGGCGATGGCGTCGACGTACTCGGTCTTGTAGCGGTTGAGGCCGTTGTCCTGCTCGTGCAGCTCGGCGTCGGAGACCCGCGACCGGCAGTCGCGGTCGGGCAGGTTGTGGAGCACGAGCGTGACGTACCCGGCGCCCTGCTCGACGGCGGTGTCGAGGTGGTCCTTCAGCGTACGGGTGACCCCGGAGCCGCCGGTGACGTCCGCGATCCGGTCCAGCCAGACCGCGGTGGGCGTCGTCTTCAGGCCGCGGATCTTCTGCGCGGTCGCGTCGTCCACCTTCACGGCGGAGGATTCGACGTCGGCCGCCCAGCCCGGGTCGACGTACCCCTTGACGCCGATGAACGGGTTGTCCACCGGCACGTCCGGGCTCGGATCGACGCTCGGGCTCGGGCTCGGCGACGGTCCGGCGGTGTCGTTGTCCTGCTCGGTCGCGGTCCACAGGACGGCGCTGGGGGCGGTGGCCTGACTGCTGCGCGTGTCGAAGGTGGCGCCGCCGTCCACCGCGTCGTCGTCCTCGGCGGCGGCCACGGTGAGAGGCTGCGGGACGTTCCAGTCGTCCGGGGTGAAGGACGGGCTGTTGACGACCGTCAGGTCCTTGTCGCCGGACACGTTGGCGGTGCCGACGTGCACCGTTCCCTCGGGCCTGCGGCTGAGCCGCACCTGGACGCTCGCCGTGCCCCCCTCGGGCACGGTGATCGTCTTGGGCTCGATGACGATCCGCAGCGGGCCGGGCGAGGGGCTCGCGCTGGCGGAGGGGCTCGGCGACGGGCTCGGCGAGGTGCCCGCCACCTGGCAGGGCACGCCGTTGACGGCGAAGTCCGTGGGCGTCGGGTTGCTCCCGGTCCAGGTGCCGTTGAAGCCGATCAGGAAGGAGCCGCCCGAGGCGACGGACCGGTTCCACGGCTCGCTCTTGGCCGTGACCCGGGCGCCGGACTGGCTCCACTGGGCCGACCAGCCCTGAGAGACCCGCTGGGAGCCAGGGAAGGTGAAGGTCAGCGTCCAGTCCGTGAGCGGGTCGCCGCTGTTCTTCACGGAGACGGCGGCCGTGAAGCCGCCCGAACCCGTTCCCCACTGGGTGCTCGTGTAGGTCGCCTGGCACGTGACCGCGGCGTCGGCGGACGTCGTGCCCAGGACCGGTCCCGCCACGGCCAGCGCCGCGGCGGGGACGACCGCCGCGGCGGCCGTCAGGATCCTGCGGACGGAACGATGGTGGCCGAAGGGCATAGGCGATCGTCTCCAGGGGCGTGGTGACAGGTTCCGGCAGTCGGCGCCCGTTCGGGTTCACGCGTGGGCGCCGATGCTCCCAGACTCGGCAATCGCCCGGCTCGTGTACATGAATCGCGGAAGTGGAAATGTCCCTTTCCGTGGCAGAAAAGCGGGAACCGTATGGCACCTCGCGAAACGTCGTACGGGATCCGCGGGCGGCGCCCGAACGCGGTGAAATATTCAGAGCCGCCGGCCGGGCCGGTCCACGATGCCGGAGGCGAGCAGGGCGGTCGCCCACACCGATCCCGCCCGGAACGCGGGCTCGGGATTACCCCCTATGTACTGGTCGCGCAGCCACACCATGCGGCTGCCGAGGTAGCGGTAGGTGCGGGGATCGAGGATGTGGTAGCTCAGGGTGCCCGGATCGCCGCCCCAGTCGAAGCGGATCCCGAGGCCACGCCGCCCGGCCGCGTCCGCGACGTCCTTGTCGACCACGACACGGGGGATCCTCATCAGCGCCCGGAACATCGCGCCCTCCAGTTTCGGCGGCATGACCACGTGCCGTTCGAGGTAGAGGAAGATCACGCGGAAGGCCCGCGCGTCCGGGGGCTCGACGTTCTTCTTCACGCCCTCCTCGACCGGCAGGTCGATCCAGTGCCGGTCGCCGCTGACGTGGGCCAGCAGGTCGTCCGGGTCCGTGGGGAGCCGGCGCAGCTTCGCGTCGTACTGCTGGGGGGACAGGTCGTCGTCGCCCGGGTCCGGTGGCACGTCGCTGACGTGCATCCGGCCGTCCTCTCCGTAGCCGGCGGCCTGCTTCCCGTCGTAGCGGAACCAGCCTTCCCGCGTCGTGCCGGAATCGTCGTTGGCCTGTTTGTCCAGCGTCCTGGTGTAGTGCCACTGGTCCGGCCGGGGGACGGCCGGTCGCGGCCGTGACTCGGCGACCTCGGCGGCCTGCCGCAGCACGGTGGCGGAGTCGAGTCGTACGGTCGCCGGCGGCGCGACGCCGCCACGCTCGTGCGGCCGGGTCGCGATCACCACGGACGCCGCACCGCCGAGGGCCCCGGCGAGCAGCAGCCTGCGGCCGAACCGGGGGAGGTGCCGGGCGCGGACGCGGCGCAGCAGCCGCGCCCTGGCCGGGATCAGCCACTCCGGGCCCGGGTCCGGCACCTCGGCGCGCATCTCACGGAGGAGTCGCAGGTCATCCATGGGAGGGCTCCTCACTTGTCGCGCTGGGGTCGTCGCCGCCGAGTGCCGCGCGGGTCTTCGCCCGCGCCCGGTGTAATCGCGATCGCACGGTCCCCACCGGTATGTCCAGGGCCGTGGCGACCTCCTCGTAGGTGAGGTCGGCCCACGCGACCAGCAGCAGCACGTCGCGGTCGCCCGCCGACAGCCCGGCCAGCGCCTTCGCCAGGCCGCGCTGCGCGCTCTGCGCGGACACCCGCTGCTCCACGCGGTCGGCGTACGGCTCGGCGACCTCGTCCACCCCGGTCCTCGCCAGCGCCCGGTAAAACCGGACCTCGGTACGGCGGTGCCGCCCGATGAGGTTCGCGGCGATGCCGTACAGCCACGGGCGCGCGTCCGGCTGGGCCGGGTCGTAGCGCTCGCGCTTGCGGAAAGCGGCTAGGAACGTGTCGGAGACGACGTCGTCGGCGAGGGACGCGCCCAAACGGCGGGCGACGTACCGGTGCAGAGCGGAGGCGTGCCGGTCGAACAGGTCCGCGAAGGCCTCGGGGTCGCGCCGGGACCGCTGGATCAGCTCGGCGTCGTCGACGCGATCGGGCGGTGCTTCGGGGATCACGTGGGGGCTCCATCCATCCGGCTACCCGCTTTCACCCGACGAAGGGAAAAGGGTTCGCGGACGGTCGGCGCCTTTCCCGCGCGAAGGCCGGTTACGGGTGGTCGCTGAAACAGAGGCAGCCGCCGATCTGGGCCGCCACCTCCAACTGGTCGTAGAAGAGCCGATGACTGAGGATCAGCCCGTTCTCCACAGTGGAGAAGCTGCACGAGCGCAGGAGGATGGACCGCCCGGTCGCCTCGAGAACGTCCCCGCCGGGCATGAGGAGCGGCCCTTTGTGGGTGCCGCTGATCGTGAACTCCGCCGCCACGGTGTCTCCGAACATGGTCACCGACTGCGGCGTGATCACCATGTTGGGGTACGCCTCCATCCATTGGCCGTAGTAGGAGGTGATCTCCTCCCTGTTCTCGGCGACGCCGTCCGGGGACACCAGAACGGCCCGCTCGTCGAAGCACTGCGCCAGGGCGTCGAGGTCATGGCGGTTGATGGCCTGTCTGAGCTTGTCCACGGCACGGAGCACTTCGGACATCGGACGTTCCCTTCCCCCGACGAGAGCGGCCGTATGGTGCGTCCGCACCGTGACCGGCATGGCAGCGTCCCGGACATGGGCGGCACTTTCACGATAACCCAGCTCAAACGGCTCTCAGCGGGTCGTGCGAGCCGGTCGGGATTCAGGACTCGTCGGCGGGAAGGGCGAACATCCGGATGTACAGGGGCCGCGCGCCCGGCGGCGCGTCCTGAGCCCGGTGGCTGTACTTGAGCAGCAGCGCGATGTAGGCGTCGTGAAACTCGGCGAGCTCCTCCTTCGTCATCCGGCCGAGACCGCGGGAGCCCTTGGCCCAGTCGGGATCGCGCCGGTAGGCCTCGGGGAAGCGCTCCAGAAGCGCCCGGTCCTCCTCGAAACCGATGCGGTGGAACTCCTCCAGCACCGGACGGTCCTCGGGTGCGAGCTGCGCGGGGAGCGGCGCGCGCATGTCGCGGGGACTCTCGGTCCTGCGCCACCAGCGTTCCCGGCCGCCCGAGCGCTCGGGGATCTCCTCGATGAAGCCGTATTTCTCGAGCTGGCGCAGGTGATAGCTGGTCGTGCCGGTCTTCGCGCCGAGCAGCTCGCCGATCGTCGTGGAGGTCGCGGGCCCGTGGATGTTGAGGTGGCGCAGGATGAGCCGCCGCATGGGATGGGACAGCGCCTTGAGGCGGGCCGGGTCGTCGAGCAGGAACGGCTCCTCATCCTTCATGCGGATGAGCCTAGTCCTCCAGAACGATATCTGCAGAGATGTCTTTGCCGAGAACTCTCTGCAGACTAAATTCGGCAGTATGCGTCGAATCGCCCTGGCCATCGGCCTCGCCCTCGCCCTGGTGGCGGCCCCCGCAGCGGCCGCCGCCCCACCGCCCCCCGACGCCGGAGAGGTCGCCGTTCCCGCCGGCCTGACCGGAAGGGAGGTGAGTTTCCCCGGGAACGGCGGCCTCACCCTGCACGGCACCGTGTTGTCGCCGGCGAAGGCGGCACCCGGGCGCCCTGGCATGGTGCTCGTCCACGGGGCGGGCACCGGCACGCCGCGCGCCAAGCTGATGGGCGAAGCCGTGGAGTTCGCCCGCAGAGGCATGTCCGTGCTCGTCTACGACAAGAGATCGGAGGGCTACTCGCTCTTCCACCGGTCGTACGCGCAACTGGCCGGCGACGCGCTCGGGGCGGTGGCCGCGCTGCGGTCGCAGCCGGGCGTGGATCCGGCGAAGGTGGGCGTCTGGGGCCTGAGTGAGGGCGGCTGGGTCGCGCCCCTCGCGGCCGCTCGCTCGCGTGACGTCGCCTTCGTCGTGGTCGTCGGCGCCAACGCCCTCCCGCCGCTGCGGCAGCAGACCTGGGCCACAGCCGCGGGCCTGCGCAAGGCGGGGGTGGCGGGATCGCTGGTGGACCGGACCGAGCCGAACCTCTACCGGGTGATCGCGGACGGCGGCATGTTCCCCGAGCCCTGGTACGACCCCCGGCCGACCCTCGCCGCGGTGCGGCAGCCGGTGCTTGCGGTCTGGGGCGTGCACGACCTGCTGACGCCGCCGGAGGAGACGCCGCCGATCTTCGCGCGGGCGCTGCAGGAGGGCGGCAACCGGCACTACACGTTCCGGTTCTACGCGGGGGCGGACCACGCCGCCCACCTCACGCCCGACGGCGGCGTCACCCGGCTGCCCGCCCTCGCTCCCGGGTACGCCGACCTCGTCGGCTCCTGGGTCCGCGAGGTCGTCTCGGGACGGCCGCCGCTGGCGACCACCTCGGGCCCCGCTCCCGAGCAGGCGACGCCGACCGTGCCGGTGGAGCGGCCGGCGCTGTGGGAGTCGGCCCCGGTGCAGGGGACCGTGCTGCTGCTGCTGATCGTCGCGTTCGCCGCCTACCCCGTGACCGCCCTCGTCCGCCGGCTGCGCGGGCGGCGGGGCGCGGCCCTGCCCGCGGCGCCGCGCGTGCTCAGCGCCGCCGGGCTGGTGGCGGTGCTCGGGTCGTTCACCTTCCTGTTCTACCTGCTCATGACCGGAGGCAAGCTGGCCGCGCCGGGTCCGGTGCTGCTCGGCCGCCCCGTCATCTGGCTGGCCCTGCAGGCCCTCGCGCTGACAGCGGTGGCCGCATCCGTACGGACGGTCCCGGCGTGGCGGCGGGCCGGGACGAGGGGCGAGCGGGCCCGTCTCGGGCTCCTGCTCGCCGGCGGTGCCGCGTTCCTCCCGTGGTCCCTCTACTGGGGCCTGCTGCTCCCGTGAGCG
Source organism: Microbispora sp. NPDC049633 (assembly GCF_040675265.1). Classification (NCBI taxonomy): domain Bacteria; kingdom Bacillati; phylum Actinomycetota; class Actinomycetes; order Streptosporangiales; family Streptosporangiaceae; genus Microbispora; species Microbispora sp. NPDC049633. The sequence goes on along the minus strand of NZ_JBFAOO010000032.1, from coordinate 6,968 downwards.
GGGTCGCGGCCGAGGCGGGCGAGGACCTGGTCGAAGCGGGAGGCCCCCGGCGCGGCGGGCAGGCCCGGCGCGAACGCGGCGCCTGGCCTCAGGCGGTAGTCGCCGTCCGGCACCACCAGGGCGATCGGCCATGCGGCCTCGGCCAGGTCCGGGTCGGGGTCGTAGGCGATCCCGAGCGCGCGGGCGACGTCCCACCCGTGGACCAGGTAGTCGATGAAGTGGAAGCCGATCGCCTGCACGGCCGGGAACACCGCGTCCGCTCCCAGCTCGGGCAGGGCGAACCCGCGGTCCAGCACCCCTTCGGCCGCGAACGCGGCCGTGACGCGCTCGGCCGCCGCGGCGTAGGCCCAGACGGGGTCGCGGGCGGGCGGCGCCAGCCACGCGTCGGGGTCGGCTCCGCGGCCCTCCGCCGCGGCGGCGAAGCCGTGGTGCTGGGCGGTCATGTGCGCGAGCAGGCCGCCCAGGTTCCAGTCCGCGCAGGGCGTCGGGCGTCCCAGGTCGCCCGGACGCACCTCGGCGACCATCTCGACGCTCGCCCGTACGGCGCGGCGGTCCAGTTCCCGGATGTCCATCTCTTCTCCAATCGATAAGCTCTCGCCGATCATATGCGCGTGCTTATGGTTTGTCGATCCCTAAGCTGTGGGGCATGCCCGACCGTCCCGATCTCGCCGCGATGACAGTCCCGCTCACCAGGACGCTGATCGCCGCCGAGACGCCGATCCTGCGCGAGCACGGCCTGTCCATGTGGGCGTACGCCGTGCTCTTGGGCCTGGACGATCGGCCGGTGCGCACGCAGGCCGCGCTGGCGGAGTCCATCGGCGCGGACAAGACGCGCATCATCCGCGTCCTGGACGACCTCCAGCGCAGGGGGCTGATCGAGCGCAGCCCGGATCCGGCCGACCGCCGTGTCCGGCTCCTGTCCATCACGCCCGAGGGCCGTCGCGTGCGGGACGGCGCTCAGGCGGGCATCCGCCGGATGGAGGAAGCGTTGCTCGCCCGGCTGCCGGACGAGGACAGGGCGGCGTTCCTGCGGGCGCTGCGGGTTCTGTCGGCCCAGGCCCCACAGGTAAATCCCATTGATCCGTGAGCGGGCCGATGGTTACGGTGTGCGCCCGTGTCTGTTCATCTGACCCATCTGGTCGATCCTCATCCCGGCGCGCCCGAGCACCGCGGGCGCGGCCTCGGCCGCTGGGTGAAGGCCGAGACGATCCGGCTGGTCCGGGAACGCCACCCGGACCTCGGCGGGCTGCTCGCCGACACCGCCGACGGCAACACCTACATGCGCGGCATCAACGACGCACTCGGCTACGTGCCGACGCGCCGGACCGTCCACTACCGGTTCGACCTCTAGCCGCTCGTGAAACCGCGCCCGAGCGGCGGGCCCAGCCGCAGCTGGAGAGCCGGGTAGCGGGGCGCGTCGAAGCCGAGGGACTGGTACAGCTCGATGCCGTACGCCGTGGCGTTGAGGTCGATCGTCCGGACCTCGGTCTCGGTGCGGTACCAGCCGAGCAGCGCGTCGAGGCAGGCCCGCGCGAGGCCGAGGCGGCGGCGGCGCGGGTCCGTGCAGATGTTGAAGACGTGGCCGTGCAGGCCGCTCGGGTTCGTGGGCCCCGGCGCGTGGGGGTCGCAGGTGCCCGCCGCGCAGCTGACGACCCCGAGCTCCGGGTCGTCGACCACGAACGCGGCGAAGTCCCCCGGATCGCGCAGCCGCCGCCCGAACCACTCCACGGCCGCCGCCCGCCAGGGCGCGCTCTCGTCCCCGGTGTCCGCGCCCATGTCCTCCAGCATCACGGCGCGCAGGCGGACGAGGGCCGCGGCGTCCGCCGCTCCCGCCCGGCGGACCATCCTCCCGGAGATCGTCATGGTGCCCATTGTGGCCCGAGGGCTCAGCCGTCGCTCTCCGCGGCGGCCACGACGTCCCGCAGCCGGCCCATCGCGTGATAGGTGCCGAACACGTCCATGTAGTCGCGCGTCTCCACGATCTCGCCGTTCCGCACGCGCAGGGTCAGCAGGCCGGTGGCGCGGAAGGGCCGGCCGTCCGGTTCGACACTGCCGATGCCCTCCCACTCCCCGGTGACGACCTCGGGATCGGCCGCCTCGTGGACGACGACGTCGCGGATCTCGGCGAGCCGTACGGGGCTCGCGCCCCACGTCCCCCGGTAGAGGGCGCGGATCTCCTCCCGCCCCTCCAGACGTGCGGGGAACCGCGGCACCCGGAACGGGAACACGTGGACGGCGTCGGCGGCGTAGAGGCCGGCGAGGTCGTCGGCCGACCTGTCGACCATCGCCCGGTGATAGCGGACCAGCACCTCACGTGGGGTGAGCGGCATCGGTCTCTCCATTCGCTCAACAACTGTTGACTCAACGACTGTAGAGCGAATGGGCCGGCGTGGTCAACGCCGGTAGAGTCCTCGTGTGGAGGGGACGCCGACGAGCCGGGCCGAGCGCCGGCGCCGCACGGAGGAGCGCATCCTGGCCGCCGCGCGGGCGATCTTCGCCGAGCGCGGCTTCCAGCGCACGACGATCCGGGCCGTGGCGGCGGCGGCGGAGGTCGACCCCGCCCTGGTCATGCAGTACTTCGGGTCGAAGCAGGACCTGTTCGACCAGGCTGTGCGGATCCCGTCGATCCCGCCGCTGGACGGCGGGCTGGAGCCGGTCGAGGAACTGCTGGGCAGGATCGGCATGAAGATGGGGCCGCTGCCCGAGGCGACGCTGGCGATGATGCGCTCCATGCTCACCCATCCCGACGCCGCCGAGGAGGTGCGCGGCAAGCTCGACGGCCAGGTGGCGCATCTCGCGGACGCGATCGGGGCCGGCGACGCGGAACTGCGGGCCGCCCTGATGGTCAGCACGATGCTGGGCGTGACGATCGCCCACCAGCTGCTCGATCTCACCGCTCTGCGCGGCGCGTCGCCCGAGCGGATCGCCGAGGCCCTGCGCCCGTCCCTGCGCGCCCTCGCCGACGGCTGAGCGGGCCCGTACGGCCACGCCTCGCGCGACCCGGCCGCGTACGCCCACCGGGAGGGGCGGCCGAGCCCGATCTCGCGGTCGCCGTGCCGCACGAGGCGGAGCGGCGGTATCACCGCGTCCATCTCGGCGTCGCCTGATTTTGATCACCGAGATATCCGTGTGACGGGGGTGATTAAAGCGACCGGCGGCGGGCAGTGCGGCTTCCATGGTCATCTCGGCTTCCCCCGGCGCTCGGCGAAGCGAGCACGGGCTCTGTTCCGCCTGCGTCCGTGAGCTGTTCGACCGGGCCGGCCGTCGGTACATGTACCCGCTCGTCTGCTGCGACGACTGCCGGCCGCGGGCCGGAGCGGCGCCCTCCGCCGTCCTGTGCGGGGACTGCGGACGGGAGTGCCGCGGCCCGCACGCCCGTAGGTCCGTGTCCGCCGCGACGGGCTGCAGGGTCTGCGGCCCCGGCCTCCGATGGGAGGGCATCACGGGCCAGGACGCCCTGGCGGCGGCCGTCGCGTCGATCGGGGCGGGAGGAGTGGCCGGCCTGCACGACCTGTTCGCCGACCAGGTCGTCTGCGACGCCAGGTCGGAGCAGGCGCTGGCGCGCATGGACGGCGCGTCCGGGCGGGTCCGCGTGCTGGTCCGGAACGTCTCGATGGCCAGGGAGGTGGCGAACCTGTCCACGCCCGACATCCGCGCGCTGGTCGAGCGGACCGAGCCCGCCAGGCTGGTGCGGCTGCGCGAGCCCGTGCTCCCCCGGGCCGTACGGCGCGCGACGCCCGACGTCGACCTGTTCCTGCCGCGCACTCCGCTGCAGTATCTGCTCACCGCGCGTGTGGACGGCCCGCTGGCCGTGTGGGACCGGCCGGACGAGCGGGCGGACGAATGGCCGTGCGACGGGACGCTGACCGTGAGCGGGCTGGCGCGTGCGGAACGTCACAGCCGCACGGCGGGGTTGCCCGCCCACCTGGCGCTGGGCGGCGCCTCTCCCGTCATCCTCAGCAAGGAGCCGTCGCCCGTCAGCACCCCGTAGTGCGCGGAGGGCTGTCCGGCGGTCGATCCCTCCCCCGTACGGCGGCATGTTCGTGGCCGGCGTGACCGGTGTGCTCACGGTCTGGCTGCGGTGGCCGCCGAGGGGGACCCGTCTCCTGCTCGCGGCGCCCGCCGCGTTCGCCGCCGTCTTCCTGCCGTTCCTGGGCTGGAGCGCGGGCCTGCCCGACGACTACGGCGTCGCGGTGCTGCTCGCGGTCCTGCTCTGCGCGGTGGTCCTGGTCGTCGCCGTGCGCGCCGCCGTACGGGCGCGGACGCGCGGCCGGAGGGAAGGGGCGACGGTCACACCATGAGGACGCGGCCAAAGACCTCGTAAAGGCTCCGTCGTCGCGGGAATGACCGGAATCCGGCTTGGTGGCCGAGGTCGACGCGCACGAACGCCGTCCCCGCCGTTTCCGGGGCCGCGCCTACCCTCGACGGCCCGCGGGCACACTTGGCAATGTCGCGCTTACTCCATGCAGCGGAAGCATCGGCTTCGCCGTGACGAGAGGTCACGGCCGTCCATGCGGGCACGGCACGGCGCCGGGGGCGGTGGTTCCCGCGTGGGTACGTTCCTGCTCGGGAGGATCGCCATGAGAAAGATCGTCGCTGTCGCCGTGCTCGCTGCGATGACCATGCTCGGGACGGTCGCCGCGGTCGCCTCGGTGGACGCCGGGGCCGGCGGCCACCCGAGGACCGGTCCGAGGGCGGGGATCGCGCCGCAGGCGCCCGCTCCCAGAGGGGGCGTGGAGCGGCAGGAGGTGAGCCGGGACCAGTACGACGTCCTCGTCGGCCAGTGCCGCTACCGGAAGACGTCCGAGGCGCGGAAGGCCTGCCGTGCGGAGGTGCGCGAACGGTACAAGGTCGGCGCCTTCAACCCGAACCTCGACTGCCGCACGTACTCCGGGGTCAGCGTCTGCGGCGCGCTCGAACTCACCGCCGCGCAGCGCTCCTGCGTCGAGGAGTCCGTGAACGGCGGGCTGACCCGCCGACGGGCCGAGGTGGAGTGCTACGCCTTCCGCTGAGGCCGCCCTTTTCGGCGGAATTTCCGGCCGAACCCAATTATTTGGCCAAAACGCAACTTTCCGTGATCTACCCTGCGGGGGTGGACGCCAACAGTCAGGGTGCCGCCGAACTCCTGAAGGCGCTGATGCGTACGGCGGCGCGGTTCAGCGAGATGGGGCGCTCCGTCTCCCGTGACTTCTTCCCCCACGTCCGCGCCGAGCCCGTCACCGACCTGGCCGGGCCCGCCGTACGGCTCGGCGCCGCGCTGGCGCTGCCGGGGCACGACCTCGTGTTCGAGGCCGCGGTCCGGGTCGGCGACGGGACCTTCGGCGTGCGGGGCGATCTCGTGCTCGACGGCGAGGAGGAGATCCTGGTCCTGCCGTCCGTCGAGATCGCCGATCCGGTGGCGTGCGCGGACCTGCTGGACCGGTACGCCGACGAACTGCTGACCCCGGCCCGCTGGCACGTGCAGCGGCTCCTGGAGTCCTGCGAAGCGGACTCCTAGCGACAAGGGCGTCCTGCGAAGCGGACTCCTAGCGACAAGGGCGACCTGCGAAGCGGACTCCTGACGCTCAGAGCGCCTGGAGTCCCTGGATCACCTCGCGGAGGAGGCGCTCCTCTGGCAGCTGGGCGACCGTGGCCTGCGGCCGCGCCGTGATCAGCCCCTGGTCGCGCAGGTCGCCCAGCAGGATGCGGACGACGTTGAGCGACAGGCCGAGCTCCGAGGCCAGATCGGCCACGGACGAGGGAACCCGGCACAGTTGCAGGATCCGCCAGTGCTCGGGGGCCAGCCCGGTCACCCCGCTGTACGCCGAGGGAGCCGTCCTGATGATGGTCATCAGGTCGAAGTCCGGCCCGGTCGGGCGGGTACGGCCACGGGTGATCGTGTAGGGGCGCAGCAGCGGCCCGTCCTCGTGCTCGGTCACGAGTCCTCCTGAGCGCGTTGCCAGCCTGCCTGGAAGGAGGAGAACAGGTCGCCCCGTTCCTCTTTGAGCTGCGGCGCGAGGTTCGCCTGCCGCACCCGGCGGGGCAGGGAGTCCTCGGCGCCGCCGCCGATCGGCGGTGTGAGGGCCAGGGCCGGGGGCGCGGCCTCCGGCTGTGCGAGGCGCTCGACCACCGGTTCCCTGATCTCGTTCTCCACCACGATCTCCTTCGGGAGCAGGAGCACGGCGCTCGTCCCGCCGTACGGCGAGGTGCGCAGGGAGACGCGGATGTTGTGCCGCCTGGCCAGCAGCCCGACCACGAACAGCCCGAGCCGGTCGCTGTCGGCCAGGTCGAACTCCGGCGGGTCGGCGAGCCGGGCGTTGAGATGCGCCAGCTCGTCCGGGGGGACGCCCAGACCGCGATCCTCGACCTCGATGGCGAAGCCGCGGGCCACCATCTCCCCTCGGACCTGTACGCGGGTGTGCGGCGGGGAGAAGACCGTGGCGTTCTCGATCAGCTCGGCGAGCAGGTGGATGACGTCGGTGACGCTGGTGCCCACGAGGGAGAACCCGTGGGGCACGTTCACGTCCACCCGCAGGTAGTCCTCCACCTCCTCGGTGGCGGCGCGGGCCACGTCGTACAGCTGGACCGGGTTGCGCCAGCCGCGGCCGGGCACGGCGCCGGACAGGATGATCAGGCCCTCCGCGTGGCGGCGCATGCGGGTGGTGAGGTGGTCGACGCCGAAGAGCCGTTCGAGCAGGTCGGGATCGCTGATCTCCTTCTCCAGGCCGTCCAGCATGCCGAGCTGGCGCTGCAGCAGCGACTGGCTGCGCCGGGCGAGGTTCAGGAAGACCTTGTTGACGCCCTTGCGCAGCTCGGCCTGGCCGACGGCCGCCTCGATCGCGGTGTGCTGCACCGAGGTGAACGCGCGGCCGAGGTTCTCGATCTCGACGGTGCCGCTGGCCTGGGTCATCGGCGAGGTCTCGGCCGCCACGTCGACGTCCTCGCCGCGCCGCAGCCGCCGCACGAGGTCGGGCAGTCGCCGGCCGGCC
>NZ_JBFAOO010000031.1:0-53055 GCF_040675265.1 Microbispora sp. NPDC049633 | reverse complement strand
GAGCAGGGACAGGGGGGCGGCCTGGTCACCGCGGTTGCCGAACAGCATTCGGCCGACGGCCCGCTGCGCGGCGTCGCGTGCCGGCGCGAACGCCACCGCGACGACGGCGGTGGCGGCGAGCGGCTCCAGCATCCCGTTTCCGGCCTTCAGGAGCGTGCCGACCGTGGCCACGGTGACCAGGTAGGCCCCCAGCAGCACGACGGTGACCAGCGCGTACACGACGGTGCGCCGGACCAGCACCTCGATCTCGAACAACCGGTAGCGGAAGATAGAGACCGCCGTGGCCACGGGGAACAACGGCAGCGCCGCCGCCTGCAGCCACACCCCCACGGGCGGGTCGGGCGGCAGCAGCGCGTCGGCGACCACCGAGAGCACCACCGCGACGACGGCGGCGAGGACCGGCAGGAGCCGCCGCCTGTCGTCGGAACGGGTCACCCTCGTGGCCAGCGCCGCCACCCCCGACAGGGCCAGGCCGAGTGCCACCACGACGAAGGCGATCTCGGCGACGGGCTCGGTGGGGACCAGGCCGACGGGGCTGGGCGCCTCGCGTCCCCACACCCAGATGCGATCCCTGAGCATGAGCATCACCTGCAGCACGGCCATCGCGGCGAGGGCGGTGACCAGGACCGGCCGCCAGCGCGACGACGGCAGCCGTCCGTCGGGCAGCAGGAGGGGAAGCAGCAGGAGCGGCCCGAACCCGGTGAAGAACACCCAGTTCGTCACCCACGCGGCGGCCGGCCCGCCGGGCAGCCCGTGCGTCTGGCCGTACGCGGCGTATCCCCCGGCCAGAGCCTGGAGCGCCAGCCCGGCGCCGCTGAGGCAGAACAGCCACCCGATGGGGTGCCGCGGCCACCGCGACAGGATCAGCGCGCCGACCACGGGGCAGGTCAGGCCGACGGCCGCGTCGAGCACCAGATAGGTCGTGTCGGGCGCGGGCACGGCCGTGGTGAGCGCGACACCGGCGACGACGGCCGCCCCGCACAGGACGGGGATCAGCCAGAGCCATCGAGGCCACGCGGAGCTTCGCATCAGGACATCATTGGACATTCCTCACGTGAGGGGAATGGGACCCGGGTCCCGCCTTGACCGGGACCTCCCGGGCGCCGGGCGACGGGACGGAACGGGACCCGGCCCTCAGGCGGACGGGACCGCCGGGACGCTGGGATCGACCCATGCGAACTGACACGTCAACCGTCCGCGAGCCGCGGCTCGCGGTGTACGCCGTCACTCTGGCCGCCCTCGTGCTGCCCGTCGTGGCCCTCGCCGTCTCGCAGGGCGCCGATCTCGACCGGATCGGCGACGCCCCGATCGGCACCCAGATCGCCGTCTACAGCCAGGCGTTCATGCCCGCGCTCGCCGCGCTCGCCGCGTGCCTGGCGGGTGGCGGCGTCCGCGCCGTGGACTGGGGTTTCCACCGGGTGCCCTGGCGCACGCTCGCCGTCGCGTGGGCCGTGCCCGTCCTCGGCGCCGGCCTCGCGTACGGCACGGCCTGGCTGACCGGCGCCGCCCGCTTCGATCCGGGCGACCTCGCCGCGTCCACCGGGCTGCATCCGGCGCTCGGCGTGCTGCTCGGCCTCGTGCCCGGCGTGGCGCCGTTCGTCGTGCTGGCGCTCGGCGAGCAGCTCGGCTGGAGCTCCGTGCTCGTCACGAGGCTCGCCGCGCGCCGGAGCCCGGCCGCGACGGCGGTGATCCTCGGCCTGGCCTGGGCCTCGTTCCACTACCCCCTGATGCTGTTCGTGCCGGGCGCGGTGGAGGAGGGCGTGCCGGTGCCGTACGCGCTGCTGATGTTCACGCTCCAGACGGTCACGCTGGCCTTCCCGCTCGTGTGGCTGCGCCTGCGGACCAGGAGCATCTGGCCCGTCCTGGTGCTCCACGCAACGATGAACGCGTCGCTGTACTTCGTGGCCGAGGCGCTGACCTCGGCGCACGACAGGTCGGCCTGGATGGTCGGGGAGGGCGGCGCCCTCACCACGGCGGGGCTCGCGGCCGCCGTGCTCCTGACACGCCCCCTGTGGCAGCGCCCGCTGTCCCGCTAGAGCGCCCTGACCGACGACATCACCGTGTTGATGTCGTGCCAGCGCTTCTTCTGGCTGTCGGGGATCGTGACGAACACGACGGCGGGCTTCTTCTCCGGGACGTCCACGAGGGCCAGCGCCGCCGCGGAGACCCGCTTCTTGCCCTTGAGCGTGTAGTGCACGGTGTAGCCCAGGAGCCAGCCCTTCCGCTTGCCCGCCTTGATGGGCTGGGAGGCCGTCCAGGTGATCGTGGCGCCCGAGGGGTGGTGGTTCAGGGTCCACCGGGCCGCCAGGAACGCGGTGTCGCGCAGCGTCTCCTGCTCCGGGATCGGCACGGGACAGGAGACCAGCATCCCCCGGTACGACGCGCCCTTCACCCTGGGCAGCAGCTGGCGGGAGGCGAACGGCGTGGGCGTGGCGAGCGCCCACTGTTTCGCGAAGCGAGGCAGGGCGACGCCGGAGCGGCGGTCCTTGACCAGACCGCGGGTGGCGGCCGCCCGGCCGGGCAGGCCGCGCAGCCGGCGGTCGGCTTCCGGCAGCGCGGGCACCCGGGGGTCCTTCAGGGCCGCCGCCAGCGCCGGATCCAGGGCGTCCGGACTCGCCGCCGGACTAGCGGCGGGACTGGACGGCGGACTGGAGAGGGGACTGAGACCGGGCGTGGCCGCCGCGCCCGCGGCCGGCGCGGCGGCGCTCGACACGGACGAGGCCGACACAGCCGAAGGCAGGCCGACCGCGGCGGACTGGCGCGGCGCGGCCCTGGTGCCGGGGTCGTCCCGGTTCAGCAGCACGACGGCCGCGCCCGCCCCCAGCACGGCGACCCCCGCCGCGACCGCGACGACCTTGTAGACCACCCGCATCGGCAGGTCCCCGAGTTTCTTGGGAGGACTCGCCGGCGGCACCGGCTCAGGGACCGTGATCTTCGGTAGCGGAGTGGTCTCGGCCTCGGCCGCTATGTAAGAGGGGACGGCCTTCGTCCCATAGTCCCCAGGTGACACGATCGGGAGCGTACGGCAAATCCCGCTATTTCGGGTGCCTTCCCCATCACACTTCGGGAACGCCCACCCGCAGCCACGGCGCGTCGGCCACGACCGTCGCGGAGCCCGGTTCGATCTCGGTGAACCCGGCGTCCCTGACCACCGGCAGCCCGCTCGCGGCCAGCGCGTCCCATCGTCCGGGGGCGGCCGTCCTGACCCGTACGGCGAAGCCGCGCCCGCGCCAGCCCGCCCGCTCCGTCTCGCCCGCGCCCCACCAGGCGAACTGCGCGCCGTGGCCCGCCTGGGCCATCGCCTTGCCCGCCGTCATCTCCAGACGGGGATTGATCCAGAGCACCACGTCATCGGGGCCCGCCTCCGGCGGCGCCGCGTCGTCGGTGAGGTCGGTGCCCGACACCTGGAGCCTGGCGAGGTCGCGCGGCCAGCCGTCGAGCGGCACGGGAGGATGCACGCGCACCTCGGCCGTGCCCACGGCCACGGTGATGCCGGGCAGGGCGAGCGCACGCCGCCACTCGGCGCCGCGTGCGCGCCTGACCACCTTCCTGATCCGGCCGTCCTGCCACTCGGCGACCTCCTGCGGCCACTGTCCCCCGCTCTCGGCACTGTCCAGCAGGAGCACCACCGCCGTCGCGGCGGCCTCCAGCGCGTCGGTGCGCCGCGGGGGCGCGGCCCGCTCGATGCGTACGACCAGGGGAAGAACGCGTTCGGTCACCCAACAAGGATCGCAGCTTCGCCGCGGTCCCGGACACGCGTGACGATACGGGACGACATGAGCGCGGCCAGCAGGCACAGCGCGCCCGAGCCGTACCACGCCAGGTCGTAGTTCCCCAGATGGTCGCGGGTGAGCCCGGCCACAGTGGCGACGACGGCCGCACCGACCTGGTGGGAGGCGAAGACCCAGCCGAACACCACGGCGCCGTCCGCGCCGAAGATCTTGCGGCACAGGGCGACGGTCGGCGGCACGGTGGCCACCCAGTCGAGGCCGTAGAAGACGATGAAGACCAGCATGCTCGGCTCGGCCGTGGCGGCGAAGAGCTGCGGCAGGACCAGCAGCGACAGCCCGCGCAGCGCGTAGTAGACGACGAGCAGGAGCCGCGGGTCCACCCGGTCGCTGAGCCAGCCGGAGAAGACGGTGCCGGCGATGTCGAAGATCCCGATGACGGCGAGCAGCGAGGCGGCGGTGGTCTCCGGCATGCCGTGGTCGTGGGCGGCCGGGATGAAGTGGGTGCCGACCAGGCCGTTCGTGCTCGCTCCGCAGATGGCGAAGCCGAGCGAGAGATACCAGAAGCGCCGGGTGCGGGCGGCGTCCCGCAGCACCCGTACGGCCCGCGCCGCGGCGCCCTTGCCCGGCGTGCGCACGACCGGCCCGGTCGCGCCCAGCGCGGTCAGGCCCAGCTCCTCCGGCGTGTCCCTGAGCAGGAACCACACGAGCGGGACGACGGCGAGCGCGGCCGCCGCCACCGTGAGCGAGGCCCACCGCCAGCCCTGCGACTCGGCCAGGTGCGCGAGCACCGGCAGGAAGACGAGCTGTCCCGTCGCCCCGCCCGCCGTGAGCACGCCGGTGACCAGGCCGCGGTGCCGTACGAACCAGCGGTCGGTCAGCGTGGCGGCGAAGACGAGCGCCATCGAGCCGGTGCCCAGCCCGACCAGGACGCCCCAGAGCGCGACGAGCTGCCAGCTCGCGGTCATGAACACGGTCAGGCCGCTGCCCACCGCCACCAGCAGCAGGGCGTAGGCGACGACGCGGCGCATGCCGAAGCGGTCCATGAGCGCCGCCGCGAACGGCGCGCACAGCCCGTAGAGCATGAGGTTCACCGAGACGGCGAGCGAGATCGTGCCCCTCGTCCAGCCGAACTCGTCCTCCAGGGGCGTGATCATCACGCCTGGCGAGGCGCGGAACCCGGCCGCCCCGATGATCGCGACGAAGGCGACGGCGGCGACGATCCAGGCACGATGCAGCGACTTCATGGCGAGCATCATCGCGTCGCGTCCGCCATCGGGGACAGTGGCCGAGAGGCCAACATGTGAAAGAATCAGGCCATGCATCCGGCTGTGCACCGCGTCGCCGTACTGGCCCTGGACGATTTCGCCACACTCGACCTGGGCATCCCCGGGCAGGTGTTCTGGGCGGCTCGCGATCCCGGCCCGCTGTACGAGGTCGTCACCTGCACTCCGGGCGGCCGCCCGGTGCGGAGCCGGGCGGGCTACAGCGTGGTCCCCGACCACGACCTCGGCGTGCTCGCGACGGCGGACACGGTGGTGGTGCCGGGCATCCACAGCGGGACGCCGCTGGAGAACGGCACGCTCGACGGGGAGGTGCGCGCGGCGCTGTGGGGCGTCGCGGGACGGGCCCGGCTCATCTCCATCTGCACCGGCGCCTTCGTGCTGGCCGCCGCGGGCCTGCTGGACGGGCGTCCGGCGACGACGCACTGGCGCAACGCCGCGCACTTCCGCGGCCTGTTCCCCCGCGTACGGCTCGATCCCGACGTGTTGTTCATCGACGACGGCGACGTGCTGACCTCGGCGGGCGTGGCGGCGGGGATCGACTTGTGCCTGCACGTCATCCGGCGCGACCACGGCAGCGAGGTGGCCAACCGCACCGCCCGCCGGTGCGTCACTCCGCCGTTCCGGGAGGGCGGCCAGGCCCAGTTCATCGAGCGGCCGCTGCCCGACCCCGCCGGGACGACCACGGCGCCGACCCGGGCGTGGATGCTCGAACACCTGGAGGAGCCGGTCAACCTGGCGGCCCTGGCCGCGCACGCCCGCATGAGCGTGCGGACGTTCACCCGCAGGTTCCGGGAGGAGACCGGCCTCAGTCCGGCCAGGTGGCTCGCCGGGCAGCGGATCGCGCACGCCCGGCACCTGCTGGAGACCACCGACCTGCCGGTCGACGCGATCGCCAGGAAGGCCGGGTTCGGCAGCGCGGTCTCACTCCGCCAGCACCTCCACGCCGCCGTGGGGGTGTCCCCCCTGGTCTACCGGCAGACGTTCCGCACGCCCGCCGTGCTCGGCTGATCGCCCGGCTGTCTCATCGGCGGTTGCCGGCGGCGGGACCGCGCCAGGCGTTCGGGTTGCTCGACCGGCGTCCGGGCTCGCGGAGCGCCGGGGCCTGCGCGGGCTGCTGCTTGCGGGCCCGCCGCTTGCGCATGAACAGCCAGCCGAGGCCGAGCAGGACCATTCCGATCGGCGTACGCGCCAGCCAGCGGGTGAAGACGAGCTGCAGGATCCTCTTCATGACACCCGCCCCTACCCGGCACGGATGTGATCATGTGTCCGTGGTTCAGGATGCCAGCTGCGGATACAGTCCGGCCACGTCGCCGGACAGCTTGGCCCGCACCTGACGGCTCACGTCGTCGGCGACCACCTCGAAGCTCCCCTGCTCGATCCCCTGCAGGGCCTGGGCGGCGACCTCCGCCGGGTCGATCTTCGGGCCGTCGACGTCGGCGGCCATGTCGGTGTCCATGTATCCGACGTGCAGCGCCGTGACGAGCGTGCCCTGCTCCTTCAGTTCGAGGCGGAGACTGTTGGTGAGCTGCAGCGCGGCCGCCTTGGCCGCGGAGTAGCCGGCCACCTGCGGGGCCGTGAACCACGACAGCACCGACAGCACGTTGAGGATCGCGCCGCCCCCGTTGCGGCCCAGGACCGGGGCGAACTCACGAGCCATGGCGAGCGTGCCGAAGTAGTGCGTCTCCATCTCCAGGCGGATGTCGTCGAGCGCACCGGCGACGATCGACGAGCCCGTGGAGATTCCGGCGTTGTTGATCAGGAGGTCCACGTCGCGGGCACGCTCGGCTGCGGCCCGGACGGACGCGGGGTCGGTGATGTCCAGGGCGAGCGGCACCACGCCCGGCAGGTCGACCGTCTCCGGCCTGCGCGCCGCCGCGTACACCTTGGCGGCGCCCCGCTCCAGCAGCGCGGCCGCGAAACGTCGTCCCAGCCCGCGGTTCGCGCCCGTGACCAGCGCGACTGATCCCTCGATCTTCATTGTGGCCTCCATCGCTCGACGGCTTCGCGTCCACACTAGAGACCTGACTTTAGAATTACAAGTCAGCTTCCTCGGGCTAGCCTGGATCCGACCGGCGACGAGCGAGCGAGGCGTGCGATGACGACCACCGAACTCCCCGACTCGATGACGTGCTCCATCGAGCGGGCGGTGACCCTCCTCGGAGAGCGGTGGACGCCGCTGATACTGCGGGAACTGCACACGGGAGTCGTCCGCTTCGCCGACATCCAGCAGCGCCTGGGGATCGCCACGAATCTGCTGACCACCCGGCTGGCGACGCTCGCCGGTGCGGGCGTCGTCGAGAAGCGGCCCTACCGCGACACCGGGGCCCGCACCCGGTACGAGTACCACCTGACCGATTCGGGCCGCGACGCGCTCGTGATCCTCGGAGCGCTGCAGCAGTGGGGGGACCGCCACGTGCCCCGGCTTACGGGACCGACGGTCGAACGCCGGGATCGGCGGACCGGGGCGCGGCTGGACGTGTCGTTCACCGACCCCGAGGGGCACGCCGTCCCTCTGGACGCGGTCGCCTTCGTACGCACGGACAACTGACCGTCCGGACGCCGGCGGCAGAGCGGCTGAGCCGGGAGAGGGGAGCCGGCGTGCCCGGCGCCTATCGGGCTCTGTCCTTCGACGGGGACGGCACCCTGTGGGATTTCGAGACCGCGATGCGACTTGCCCTCTATGACGCCGCTCGTCTGCTCCGCGAGTCGGGGGTTAGCAGGCCCGACGGGCCGGTGACCGCGCGCTGGTTGCGTGAGGTCCGTGATAAAGCCTGGCCGGTCTGAAGGCGCGCCATCGCCTCGCACTCGTCACCAACGGCAACACCCATCGCCGTCGCCTGGGCCTGGACGGCGTCTTCGAGTCGGTGGTGGTCGCCGCCGAGTGCGGATTCCACAAACCGGATCCGGAAATCTATCGGTGCATGCTGGATGGGATGCGAGTCGAGGCCGGCGATGTCCTGCACGTGGGCGACGACCCCGTCGAGGACGTCATCGCCGCTCGAAGGGCCGGACTGGACACCGCCTGGATCAATCGCGACCAGCGTGAATGGACCCACGACGAGATGCCGTCCATGACCGTCGCGGATTTACGTGAGCTCGCCCTGCGCCTCATGGCCCGGTGATCGTCGGTGGGTCGGCGGTATCTCGAAGCCGAACGCCTCGCTCAGCGCGTGGACGTCCTTGAAGTCCTTGTCCGCGGGCACGTACGCCGTCTTGAAGGCGAACATCCACTCCGGCGCGACGCAGGCCACGGTACGGCCGTTGATCGTGCCTGCGCCGGTGAGCGAGCCGTGAGGATACGCGATCCCGTAGACGTTGCGCCCGGACTCGTCGCACTCGAAGACGTGCACGTCGACGCTGTGGCCCCGGTCATCGGTCAGGACGTAGTTCCACGCGGTGTCGTCGCCGTCGTGCCTCTTGGTGTATCCGAGGCCCGCCATGTGTTCGACGAACCGCTCCTCGTCCTCGCGGCCGAGCGCCACATCGAGATCCGGGTGCCGCCTCGTCTGCCGTCCCAGGAGGGCGTCGACGCACCAGCCGCCGTCGATCCAGATCTTCACGCCACGGTCGGCGAGATATCCGTAGATGCCGGAGACCGTCTCGGCGTCCATGGAAACGCCGAGAGCCGTCCTCCGGCCGGAGGACGGCTCTTGCGATGCCTCATCGATCATGGTGGAGCTATGGGGACTCGAACCCCAGACCCCTTCCATGCCATGGAAGTGCGCTACCAGCTGCGCTATAGCCCCTTACCCACGCCGCGTCGGCGGCGCGTGGCCAGTGTATAGGACTTTCGCGGCGTGGGTGTAACCGAGAAGGTCTCAGCAGGCGCAGGCGGCTCCCCGGGGCGCGGTGAGCGGGTCGGCCGGCCGCGCGCGCACGCCGGAGGGGTCCACCTGGTGCGGTGCGACCACGGGCCGAGTGTGGCCAACGCGTGGCCCGCAGGCTCGTGGTGACACCGCACCGCGAGGGCGGGCAGGCGCAGTTCGCCGAGGCGCCGGTCGCGGCCGCGGAGGACGACGACCCGGCGGGCAGGGCGATGGAGTGGCGTTCTGGCGTCAGGGAATCGCCAGCGAGAACCAGACGGTCTTGCCTCCGGCGACCCGGCTGGTCCCCCAGTGCTCGGCGAGCTGGCTGACCAGGTACAGCCCTCGTCCGTCCTCGTCGAGCGGGCCGGGCTCGCGGACGACCGGCAGCCTGTGGTCGTCGTCGCTGACCTCGCACAGCAGGTGGTCGGTGCGCAGCAGCCTGAGGGTGATGGGCCGCTGGGTGTGCCGTACGGCGTTGGTGACGAGCTCGCCGGCGAGCAGTTCGGCCACCGGGATCAGCCGCGTGAGACCCCACGAGTCGAGCGTCCGGCGGACCAGGCCGCGCACGCGTCCCGGCGTCGTCGGCTGGGGCTCCAGCAGCCACTGGGCGACGTGCTCGCTGGGGATGCCGCGGAACCGGATGGCGAGCACGGTGACGTCGTCGGTCCTGGCCGCGGACAGCACGTCGTCGCTCAGCGCCTCGATCGAGGTGCCGTTCGCGAGCCTGCGGCGCAGCGACTCCACGCTCAGCCCGATGTCCTGCCCGCGCTCCTCCACGAGGCCGTCGGTGTAGAGGACGAGCATGCTGCCGTCCTCCGCCGCGATCTCCATCGTCTCGAACGGGGTACGGCCCAGCCCGATCGGCGGGCACCGGGGCGGCGACAGCACCTCCGCCTTGCCGTCCGGCCTCAGCAGGATCGGCGGCAGGTGCCCGGCGCTCGCGATCGTGCACCTGCGCAGCACCGGGTCGTACACGCAGTAGACACAGGTGGTCAGCGTCTGCGCGGCCAGCCGCTGGGCCATCTCGTCCAGCGAGTGCAGCACCTGCTCGGCCGGCAGGTCGAGCGAGGCCAGGGTCTGCACGGCCGTGCGGAGCTGGCCCATCACGGCCGCCGCGGCCAGCCCGTGGCCCATCACGTCGCCGACGACCAGCGCCACCCTGCTGCCCGGGAGCGGGATGACGTCGTACCAGTCGCCGCCCACCCGCTCGGCGGCGGGCTTGTAGCGGTAGGCGATCTCCAGCCCGGGCAGCTCGGGCGGGTCGCCCGGGCGCATCCCGCGCTGGAGGATCTCCAGGGTCTCGTCCTGCTGCCGGTCCCGCCGCCCATGGAAGATCGTGAGCGCGGCCGGCACGGCGAACTGCCCGGCGGCCAGCACGTGGGCCTCGCCGAACGGCGGACGCCGGGCGTCGCGCGCCAGCAGCGCGCAGCCGACCGGCGCGCCGTACGCGCGGAGGGGCACGGCGAGCAGATGCCCGTCGAGCAGGGCCGCCTCACCGATGCCGTCGCCGGTCCAGCGCGGCGGCAGCCGCCCGTCGGGATCGACCCGCTGGCAGACGGCGCCGTCCACGTAGACCGCGGCGGCGTCGGCCAGGCCGGGCACGACCGCCTCGCAGAGAACCCTCGTAGCCTCCTCCGGCCCGGGGCTTTCGCCGATGGCACGGACGATCCCACTGACATCACTCAGCACGGCGAGCGGTTCCCCGTCTCCCGACACGGGTAGGGCCGCTCAGAATTTGTCGTCACGCCGGCAGTTGACGAACAGCTGGATTTCCGGCGGCGCCTGGGTGGTCGCCGGCGCATACGAAAGGTGGTTCTCCGACAGCACGCTGAAACCGGCGGCTTCGATGACCTCGCGCAACTCGTCGCGCAGATATCCGGTCACCCGTACCGGCGCGCCGAGAAACTGGAAAGGCACGTCGTCGAGGTCGATTTCCACCATGCTCAGCGAGAACAGACCGCCGGGCGCGAGCACGGCGTGGATTTTGCGCAGCGCCTGCTCGATCTCGGCGCGCGGCAGCATCAGCAGGCTGAAGAAGGCCGTCGCGGCGTCGAACACGCCGAGCGAGTCGTCGAGGTCGAGCACGTCGCGTTCGAGGAAGGTCCCGGTCGGCACGTTCTTGCGCGCCAGGTCCAGCATGACAGGGGAGATGTCGATGCCGGTCACCTCGCAGCCGGCGTCGGCGAACCGCTGAGCGGTGGGCGCGCCCGTCCCGCAGCCCACGTCGAGGACCCGCGCTCCCGGCTTGAGCTGCTTGATCATCCATTCACCGGCGGCTACCTGGCCTTCCTTGTGCGGGAACGCCTCGTCGTACCGTCCGCCGATGCGATTGAACGCCTCGGCCTGGATGGCGCGGTACTCCTGACGCGGATTGTCCGGTCCTGATTCGATTGTCATCGTCGCCGCCGTTAATGATCAGCCGTCTTTGCCTCCTTCTAGATAGGGGGCTGAACCCCAACAAGTCAAGACATTCCCCGGCCAAATGGGCTTTTCGGCTGGCGATTGTGTCAAAGATCGTTGTCAATCAGATGTGCTCGATGACGATCATCGCGGTGGTGCCGGGTTCGAGTGCCTCGAAGACGTGCGGCGCGTCTCCGGGATAGACGATGTAGTCCCCCGGCCCGAGCTCCACCGGTTCCTCCGCCGGCCCGGCCGACGCCCGGCCGGTCCCGATCACCAGGTGCTCCGTCGTACCGGGCCGGTGCGGGTCCGATCTGCGGGGCGGGCCCGGCTCGGCCGAGATGCGGTAGAGGTCGCGCCGGGCGTGCGGCGGGCAGGAGGCGAGCAGCGTGACCCCGTAGTTGGCCTGCTCGGAGTAGGTGGCGGGACCCTCCCCCGCCCTGATCACCTGGACGACCGTGCGCGGCGGGTCCACCAGGCGGCTGAACGGCACCCCGAGCGCGGCCCCGAGCGCCCACAGGGTCTCCACGCTCGGGTTGCCCCCGCCCGACTCCAGTTGCGAGAGCGTGGACTTGGCGATGCCCGCCCGCTTCGCCAGCTCAGTCAGCGACAGACCGGCGCGCTCACGCTCCCGGCGGATCGACGCCGCGATCAGCGCGATCAGATCGAAGGACGCCTTCTCAGCCACGTGTTCGCTCCACACTTCCAATCGTTCGACTTGACGAACCTCGCCACTTCTGTTCACTCTACTGGACATGGATTCGTTATGGCGAACACTCGATCGCGGCACGCTCCGCGACATCGCCCTGGTCTGCCTCGCCGATGCCATGGTGGGTGCCGCATTCGGCGCGATCGCCGTGTCCGGCGGTCTGCCTCCGTGGGTGCCGGTCGTCATGTCCCTGCTGGTGTTCGCCGGCGGCGCCCAGTTCGCCGCGGTCGGCGTGGTGCTCTCGGGCGGCGCGCCGATCGCCGCCGTCGCGGCCGGCCTGGTGCTGAACGCGCGCCTGCTGCCGTTCGGCTTCGCCGTCGGCGACGTCCTCGGCGGCAGGTGGTGGACGCGGCTCGCCGGCGCGCACCTCATGACGGACGAGGCCGTGGCCTTCGTGCTGCGCGACGGCGATCCCCGCCGGCGTCACGCCGCGTTCTGGGCCTGCGGGCTCGGTCTTTTCGTCAGCTGGAACGCGGCCGTCGTGCTCGGCGCGCTGGCCGGGCGCGGCATCGGGGACACGACCGCACTGGGCCTCGACGCGGCATTCCCCGCGGTGCTGCTGGCCCTCGTCCTGCCCTCGCTCATTCAGCGAGCCGAGCGAGCCGAGCGGAACGTGCGGAACGTGCGGAACGCCGCCCTGCTCGGGGCGGCCGTCGCGGTGGCGGCCACGCCGTTCCTGCCCGCCGGCCTGCCGGTGCTGCTCGCCCTGACCGGTCTCGTGCTCACCGTGCGGACCCCCTCCGGTTCGGAGGTCCCATGCCCCTGATCGCCATCCTCGCACTGGCCGCCGGCACCTACGCGTTCCGGGTGGCGGGTCCGGTGCTGCAGCACAGGCTCCGACTGCCCGGACGCCTGCGTCACCTGCTGTCCGTCACCGCGACCGTGCTGCTCGTCGCCCTGGTGGCCACCTCGGCCCTCACCGAGGGGCACGGCTTCGCCGGTTGGGCCAGGCTCGCCGGGGTGCTCGCCGCCGGGATCCTCACGCTGCGGAAGGCGCCGTTCCCCCTGGTCGTCGTCCTCGCCGCTGCCACCACCGCTTTGCTACGTCTCTGCGGTATTGAGTAGGCATATCC
Organism: Microbispora sp. NPDC049633; assembly: GCF_040675265.1. NCBI lineage: Bacteria > Bacillati > Actinomycetota > Actinomycetes > Streptosporangiales > Streptosporangiaceae > Microbispora > Microbispora sp. NPDC049633. The sequence goes on along the minus strand of NZ_JBFAOO010000031.1, from coordinate 40,053 downwards.
GATTTGCAGGGAAGAACACGGCCATCTTGAATGCCAGGATCGCCACCTTTCGCGTTCGCGCTGTAACAGGTGCTGGACTGCGACGATCTAATCGATGACCACGAATCACGCCGCGAGAATCGAGCGGAGACGTGATCGCCCCTCCCGCAGAGCGCCGGTACGGCCTTGATCAGTCGGAGATCTCGTGAGCGCATGGCGCATCAGGCTGGCCGTCCTGCTCCTGATCTTGGCGACTCCAGTGGCCGTCGAGTTGATAATCGCGGCCGTCAGGAACACTTTCAGCCCGGCCCGTGTGGTGCTGCAGGTCCTCGGTCTCGCGATACTGCTGGCGCTGGCCAGAGGAGCGGAGAGATTGGCGCGAAGAACGCAGATCTACTCCCTGATGCTGATTCCGCTCGTACTGATCGGCCTACTGAACATGGGGCTCGGGGCGATTCTGCTGACCGGAGGCGACGACGGTTCCGGCGGTTTGGACCTCGGTGTCGCGGGCGGGCTGACGCTGGGAGGAGGACTCTTCGTCTTCGGCCTGTCGCTGTCTCTCGTGTATCTGGACATGAGAAGCGTCCACATCGCGCCCTTCCCGACCGGGCCCGCCGCCGATGCGGGATATCGCCCCGTGGACGAGACTCTCACCCCCGAGGAGCATCTCACCGTTCATGAATACCGGCATTCGCCGCAGGACGTGAGTGAGCTGATCCTTCTGTGCCAACCGGAACTGAACGTCGAGAGCCTCCATTACGTGCAGATATGTGCTCGCGACGGAATACTGCTCTCGGCCGACATCCTGGACCATCCCCTGCTCGCACGTTATTTCGGCGACACCGGAAAGGACCAGAGGAGGAACGTCTACATCAACGTGGGCAAGCAGGTGGGCTGGCTCATCAACGGCCTCAACGACTTCCTCGCGGACGCCGAGGGAGGGGTGCTCATCCGGACCGTCCTGGACGTCGAGAGGGGCGCCGTCTACTACTGCCGGATAGACGAGAGCAAATATCTCATCGGGGTGACTCTGGATCAGAGCGTTGTCCACCTCGCCGACAGCGCGACCCGTCTGCTCGCCGACAGGATACGCGGCTACTACAGCCTGCCGCCTCTCCAACAGCCGAACGTCTGACGCAACGAGCCCTCGACATCGCCCGGCAGGGATACAAATGGTCGCACCTTTCCAGGACGTCGCCTCAGCGGTCGACACCTCGCCCCCGAACAGGCGGCGCGCCGTCGTGGCACGGCTCACCCTGTGGATCCTGTTCGGCGTGATAATCGGCCTGATGCCGCTCGTCTTCGACACGTTGCGGGCGACTTTGTCGGTACAGGGCTTCAGCGTGATCACGACCCTGGCACGAGGACAACTGTTCATCTCGTCGGCGGCCATGTCCGCCGGAGCCATGGGCGAGTTGTTCTTCTCGTCCTCGACCCGGCGAGGCGACATGCTGCAGGTGATCGCCGGTTTCTTCTGCCTGCTGTGCTGCCTGGCCAACTCGGTCGCGTACACGCAGGTGCCGATCGCCCAGCCCGCCGCCATAGTGACCCTGTCCCTGATCTTCTTTCCTCTCACCATCCTTGCCAGCGGCATCTGCATCGGAATGACGGCGGGACGATGAACATCGCATTGACCGTCTCCACGGTCCTCATGGGCGTCGGCACCGTGGGAGTGGTGGCCGCGGCCGCGATCTCCCGCCTGCTCGGCAGGAGCGGCCGGCAGATGGGCGCCGACCACGTGCTGCGATCCGAACAGTCGCCCTATCGTCTCCCCTGAGGCTCCGGTCTCCCGGGCGGCGCGGAAAGCGGGCTACGAAAAAAGGGCGGTCGATCGACCGCCCTTCGGGTGTGGTGGAGCTATGGGGATTCGAACCCCAGACCCCTTCCATGCCATGGAAGTGCGCTACCAGCTGCGCTATAGCCCCTTGCGACGCAGTCAGTGTATAGGAGTCCGCGCGAGGGTGGTAACCGGACGAGCCGACGTCACACAACGGTGGGCATGATACGTCTGGCATGACATGACCATCGAAGTCTTCACCGCGCACCGCAGCCTGCTCGTCGGCGTGGCGTACCGCATCCTCGGCAGCGCCGCGGACGCGGAGGACGTGGTCCAGGAGGCGTGGCTGCGCTGGGCGAACGTGGACGCCACGTCGGTGGCCGACCCGAAGGCCTACCTCGTGCGCGTCACCACCAACCTCGCCATCGACCGGCTGCGCCGGGTGCGGGCCAGGCGGGAGGCGTACGTCGGGCCCTGGCTGCCCGAGCCCGTCGCCGCCGCGCCGGACGCCGGGGAGCCCGCCGATCGCGCCGACAGCCTCGAACTGGCCCTCCTCGTCGTGCTGGAGACGCTGTCCCCGCTGGAGCGTGCCGTGTTCGTCCTGCGGGAGGCGTTCGGCTTCTCCCACGCCGAGATCGCCGAGTTCCTCGGCCGGGGTGAGCCCGCCGTACGGCAGCTCGCCCGGCGCGCCCGCGACCACGTGCGCGAACGCAGGCCGCGTTTCGACGTGGACCGGCGCGAGCGTCGCACGATCACCGAGTGCTTCGTCGCGGCCTGCGAGGAGGGGGACGTCGAGGCCCTGACGGCGCTGCTCACCGCGGACGTCCGCCTGGTCGGCGACGGCGGCGGCAAGGCGCGGGCGCCGCTGCGGGAGCTGGCCGGGGCCGCGCCGGTCGCCCGGTTCCTCCTCGCCATCGCGAGCCCCGAGGGCCGCCGGCGCTTCCTGGCCTCCATCGGCGCTCCCCCGGGCGTGAAGATGGACCTGGAGATCGCCGAAGTCAACGGCGGGCCCGCGATCGTCGCCCGGCTGGACGGCCGGCCCGTCACGTTCGTCTCGCTGGTGATCGCCGACGGACTGGTCGACACCGTTTATCTCATCGCCAACCCCGAGAAGATGTCACGACTCGGGGTCTCGGACGCGTCCGGGAGTGCATGAGAGAAGCCATCACGATCGTGGGCGGCGGGCTCGCCGGGCTGACCGCCGCCATCGCCTGCGCCGAGGGCGGCGCGTCCGTCGTCCTGCACGAGGCACACCACACCCTCGGCGGACGCGCCCGATCCACCCCCGCGCCGTACGTCGCGAACGAGGGCGTCCACGCCCTCTACGCGGACGGCCTGCCGTGGCGGTGGCTGGACGAACGGAGGCTGGTCCGGCCGTACGCGCCACCCCGGCCGGGGCATCTGCTCCGGGCACGGTTCCGCCGCGACGGGAGGCTCACCGGGCGGCCCCCGGCCGCACTGCTGCGGATGGCCGCCCGGCGCGGCCTCCGGGCGCCGGTGGAGGAGGACTTCGGGTCCTGGGTCACGCGCCACTTCGGCGAGGAGGCCGCCCGGGTGGCCGCCGGGGCGACCGGCGTGGTCACCTATGACGCCGACCCCGGCAGACTGTCGGCCGCGTTCGTCTGGGAGCGCCTCCTGCGCGTCGCGGCCCCTCGGTATCCGGCCGTACGGTATCTGGTCGGCGGGTGGGGACGGATGATCGACCGGATGGCGGCGTACGCCCGCGACCTGGGCGTACGCGTCGAGACCGGGTCGAGGGTGGACCGGCTGCCGGACGGCCTGGTGATCGTCTCCACCTCGCTCGACGCCGCCCGCGGCCTGCTGGACGACGACTCGCTGCGCTGGGAGAGCGGACGGGGAGTCCTCCTCGATCTCGGGTTGCGCGCGCACCCCCGGGACCTGTTCCTCGTCAGCGACCTGGACGAGGGCGGGTTCCTGGAGCGTTACTCGCTGCCCGACCGGTCGGTCGCCCCCCGCGGGGAGAGCCTGGTGCAACTCGAGCTGCCGATGCGCCCCGGTGAGGCGAAGGGCGAGGCGCTCGCACGGCTGGAGCGGATCGCCGACCTCGCCCTGCCGGGCTGGCGCGACCGGGTCACCTGGCGCCGCGAGTCGGTCGCCGCCGGCCGCACCGGCGCCCTCGACCTGCCCGGCGCCTCGTGGCGCGACCGCCCGGCGGTCGAGCGCGGCGACGGCGTCTGGCTGGCCGGCGACCAGGTGGCCGCGCCCGGCCTGCTGGCCGAGGTCTCGGTCAACAGCGCGCTCGCGGCGGCCCGGGCCGCCCTCGCCTCCCGATCGCGGCCCCGGCCGGCTGCCTGACGCGCGGAAACGGGCCTTCCCCCACAGGGGAAGGGCCCGTATGGTCAGCGGGACCGGATCAGCCCAGAGCCCGGATCAGCCCAGAGCCCGGATCAGCCGAGAGAGGAGAGCAGCCGGTCGTACTCGGCCTGCGTGACCCCCAGCACCGTGCCGTGACGCGGACGGCTCGTTCTTCGGCTCGGAGAAGGCGTAGAAGTCGCGGGTCGTCGCGTACACCATCTTGTTGTAGGTGTCCCCCGTGTGCCGCGGGTTGCCGTACGGCTTGGACGCCCAGAACACGACGTACGCCCCGAGGGTCTTGTCGTAGTACGCCTCCGGCGCCCAGGTGTTGCCTGCCTCCGGCGGGAAGACCTGGACCAGCCGCTGGTTCGTCCAGTGCACCAGGCCGGTCGACTCGGCCACCATGATCGAGCGGCTGCCGCCGCGCTGCGCGCGGTCCCAGTCGCGTTGCCGTAGATCTTGAGGTCCGTGGCGATCAGGTAGAACCTGTCTCCCTCGGGCGAGCGGATCACGAACGGGTCGCGCAGGCCCTTCTCGCCGACGCCGGACGTGACGACCGGCCGGCCGCCGTTGAGCTCCTGCCAGTGCAGCGGGTCGTCGCCCTTGCTCAGCGCGTTGTAGATCTGCTCGCCGTCCGAGTAGCCCTCACCGGTGAAGCAGGCGAAGAGGTAGCCCTTGTACGGCTCCTCGGCGGGCAGCGCGGGCACCTCCGGCTTGAAGATCCGCACGGCCTGGTGCCCGCCACGCGAGATCGTCGCCTTGAGGTTCACCCTCACCGCCTTGGCACCCGGCGCGGGACGGTTCACCTCGCCGGTCTCGCCGAGCGTGTCCGGCTTGGCGGACCGCCAGGTGATGGTGGTGCCGTTCTCGCCCTCGGCCGGCAGCGTCAGGTTGCCGCGGACGTCGTCGATGTTGTGCGCGACCAGCGTGGCGGCGTCGGTCTCGACGGCCCGCTTGCCGGTGCAGATCGCCTCGATGGTGACGTCCAACGTCTTCGTCTCCGTCGCCGTGCCCTTGGTGAGCGTGGCGGTGAGCGTGGCGGTGAGCGTGACGTGGGCGCCCTGCGCGCCCGCCGGCGGCCGGGTGACGGCGCCGGTCGCGCTGACGACGGACGGGTCGCCGGAGGCCCAGGTGATCGTGGACCCGGACGCGCCCTTCGCCGGCAGCGTCAGGCCGGACCGGACCGCGCCGGTGTCGCCGAGATCGAGCGCCGCGGCGTCCTGCTTGACGATCTCGGCGTTGACCGGCGCCGCCAGCCGGGCGATCTCGGACGCGCCGAGGGCCCGGCCGTAGACGCGGAAGTCCTTGACCCTGCCCTTGGGGTACTTGTCGCCGGAGTAGAGCGAGCGGCCGATGTAGTCGGCGGTGGTCGTGCCGCCGCCGAGCGTGTACGCAATGTGCTGCCAGCCGCCGCGCGGCAGATCGACGCCGGCGTTGGCGTTCTGCTCGGTCGACCAGTTGCCGACGCGATCGACGTACGGAACGCGTCGCCGGTGGTGAACAGGTAGCCGTTGCCGCTGGACCCGCTGGAGTTGCCGAAGCCGTAGACGAAGTACGGCGTGGCCTGCGTGGGGTCGATCCAGACGTCGAGCGCGACCGTGATCGAGGTCATGCCGCGCATGAGGTTGTCGGGCACCTTGACGTACCCGTTCGTGCCGCCGAGCTTGAGGCCGTCGCCCCAGCTCGCGTCACCGTTCAGCGTGCCGTTCCCGCCGTTGCCGGAGGAGTCGGCGGCGGTCGTGCCGGAGGTCTCGTCGAGCTTTTACCAGAGCGCGAGGCCCTCGTCCGCCGCCGAGGCGGCCGGAGGGACGAGTGCCCCGGCTCCGAGTGTGAGGGCGGCCAGGCCGCCCATCACGAACCTACCGAGCATCAAAATCCTTGCGCGAGCCGATAGTAGGCCTGGTTCCACCGCAGTTCCTTGACGAACTGGCGGGAGGTGGTCGCCTCGTCGATGACGAGCAGCTCGACGCCGAGCATGTCGGCGAAGTCGGTCAGCTCCTCGGACCCGACGGCCGAGGAGAGCACCGTGTGGTGCGGGGCGCCGGCGGTGATCCACGACTCGGCGGAGGTGCGCAGGTCGGGCCGGGGGCGCCACACGGCCCGGGCGACCGGCAGGGCGGGCAGCGGCTCGGGCGGCGCGACCACGTCGATCTCGTTGGCCACCAGGCGGAACCGCTCGCCCATGTCGGACAGGCCGACCACCACGGCGGGGCCGGGGGCGGCGTCGAACACCAGCCGCACCGGGTCCTCCCGCCCGCCGATGCTCAGCGGGTGGATCTCGCACGCGGGGGTGTCGGCCGCGATCGTCGGGCAGACCTCCAGCATGTGCGCGCCGAGGATGAGCTCCTCGCCCGGAGTGAGGTGGTAGGTGTAGTCCTCCATGAAGGACGTGCCGCCGGGCAGGCCCGCCGACATGACCTTGAGCGTGCGCAGCAGCACCGAGGTCTTCCAGTCGCCCTCGCCGCCGAAGCCGTAGCCGTCGGCCATCAGCCGCTGCACGGCCAGGCCGGGGAGCTGGCGCAGCCCGCCCAGGTCCTCGAAGTTCGTGGTGAACGCCTTGAAGCCCCCGCCCTCCAGGAACTGCCGCAGGCCCAGCTCGATGCGGGCCGCGTACCGCAGCGACTCGTGCCGCTCCCCGCCCGCGCGCAGCTCGGGCGCCATCCGGTAGAGGTCCTCGTACTCCTTCACGAGCGCGGACACGTCCGCGTCCGCGGTGGCGTCCACGGCCTCGACCAGCTCGTTGACCCCGTAGGTGTTCACCGACACCCCGAACCGCAGCTGCGCCTCGACCTTGTCGCCCTCGGTCACCGCGACGTCGCGCATGTTGTCGCCGAACCGGGCCAGGCGCAGCGAGCCGACCTCCGCCCGGCCCGCCGCCGCCCGCGCCCAGGTGGCGATGCGCCCCGACACGGACGGGTCGCTGACGTGCCCGGCGATGGTCTTGCGCGGCACGCCGAGGCGCGTCTGGATGTAGCCGAACTCGCGGTCGCCGTGCGCGGCCTGGTTGAGGTTCATGAAGTCCATGTCGATGGAGCTCCACGGCAGCTCCACGTTTGCCTGGGTGTGCAAGTGCACCAGCGGCTTGCGCAGCGCGTCAAGCCCGGCGATCCACATCTTGGCCGGGGAGAACGTGTGCATCCACGCGATCAGGCCGATGCAGTCGTCGTCGGCGTTGGCCTCCAGGCACACGCGGCGGATGGCCGCCGCGTCGGTGAGCACGGGCCGCCACTCGAGCTCGAACGGCAGCGCCTCGCCCAGCTGCTCGGCGATGCGCCGGGACTGCTCGGCCACCTGCCGCAGCGTCTCCTCGCCGTACAGGCCCTGGCTGCCGGTCAGAAACCATAGCCTCACAGGTGACTCCTCTGTCCATAGACGTTCTGGTAGCGGTCGTACAAGCTGTCGATGTCGCTCTGGGCGATCGGCAGCGGCTCGCCGAGCTGGCGGGAGATGTGCACGGTGCGGGCCACGTCCTCGCACATCACGGCGGCCTTCACCGCCGCCTTCGGCGACTCGCCGATCGTGAACACCCCGTGGTTCTGCATCAGCACCGCCGGGGAGCGGTGCCCGGTCAGGGTCTCGACGATCCCCTTGCCGATGTCGTCGTTGCCGATGAGGGCGAACGGCCCGACGGGGATCTCGCCGCCGAACTCGTCGGCCATCGCGGTGAGCACGCACGGGATCGCCTCGCCGCGGGCCGCCCACGCCGAGGCGTACGTGGAATGGGTGTGCACCACACCGTTCACCTCCGGCATGTGCCGGTAGACGTAGGCGTGCGCGGCCGTGTCGCTGGAGGGGGCCAGGTCGCCCTCGACGAGGTTGCCGTCGAGATCGCAGACCACGATCGACTCGGGGGTCAGGTCGTCGTACGACACGCCGCTGGGCTTGATGACGAACAGGTCCTCACCGGGCACGCGGCCCGAGACGTTGCCCGCCGTCCACACCACCAGGCCGTACCGCACGAGCTCGGCGTGGAGTCTGCAAACGGTTTCGCGAAGGTCATCGATCATGCACTGGCCTCGTTCCTGATCGCGCGGAGCCGGTGGAGCATGCCGCCGTCCGCGAAGTGGTCGTGCAGCCTGCGATATTCGGCGTACAGCCGGTCGTAGGCGTCGGCCCGCCCGGCGTCGGGCACGTACGCGGCGGCGTCGCGCTTGCCCATCGCCGCCGCGGCGGCCGTGATGTCGGTGTAGGCCCCCGCCGCGACGGCGGCGTGGATCGCCGAGCCGAGGGCCGGCCCCTGGTCGGATCCGATCACCGACAGCGGGCGGCGCAGCACGTCGGCGTACGTCTGCATGAGGAAGCGGTTCTTGAGCAGGCCGCCGGCGACCACGAACTCCTCGACCGGCACCCCCGACGCCTCGAACGTCTCCACGATCGTCCGGGCGCCGAACGCGGTGGCCTCGATGAGCGCGCGGTAGACGTCCTCCGGGCGGGTGGCGAGCGTCTGCCCGACGATGACGCCGGACAGGGTGTGGTCGACCAGGACCGAGCGGTTGCCGCCGTGCCAGTCGAGCGCGACCAGCCCGTGCTGCCCGACCTTCTGCTCGGCGGCGAGGGAGGTCAGGTACTCGTGCAGGCCGATCCCCGCCTCCGCCGCCCGCTCCGCGTAGGAGGCGGGCACGCAGTTGTCCACGTACCAGGCGAAGATGTCGCCGACGGCGGACTGGCCCGCCTCGTAGCCCCACAGCCCGGGGACGATGCCGTCGCGTACGACGCCGCACATGCCGGGGACCTCGGCGAGCTGGTCGGAGCACATGACGTGGCAGGTCGAGGTGCCCATGATGGCCACCATCTGGCCCGGCCGCACGGCGTCGGCCGCCGCGGCGGTGACGTGGGCGTCGACGTTGCCGACCGCGACCGCGATGCCCTCGGGCAGCCCCGTCCACTCGGCGGCCCGCGCGGTCAGGTGACCGGCGAGGCCGCCGAGCGGAGCGAGGTCCTGACCGAGCTTGCGGGTGAAACCGGAGAAGGCGGGATTGAGCGCGGCCAGGAAGTCCTCGGACGGGTAGCCGCCGTCCTGGTGGATGGCCTTGTAGCCGGCGGTGCAGACGTTGCGGGTCTCCACCCCGGTGAGCTGCCAGATGATCCAGTCGGCCGCCTCGATCCAGCGGTCGGCCCGGTCGTACAGCTCCGGGTCCTCCTCCAGCAACTGCAGGCCCTTGGCGAAGGCCCACTCGGAGGAGATCTTGCCGCCGTACCGCGGCAGCCACGACTCGCCGCGCTCGGCGGCCAGCGCGTTGATGCGGTCGGCGTGGGGCTGCGCCGCGTGGTGCTTCCAGAGCTTCGGCCAGGCGTGCGGCCGTTCGGGGAACTCCTCGCACAACGGGTGACCGTCGGCGGTGGCGGGCAGGATCGTGCAGGCCGTGAAATCCGTGCCGATGCCGATCACCTGCTCGGCCGGGACCTGGGCCGCGGCCAGCGCCTTCGGCACGGCGTGCCGCAGCACGTCGATCCAGTCGGCCGGCGACTGCAGGGCCCAGTCGGGGCCGAGCCGGACGCCGGAGCCCGGCAGCGCGTCCTCTATCACGCGGTGGGCGTACTCGTGGACGGCGCCGCCCACCTCCTCGCCGTCGCTCACCCGCACGACGACCGCGCGCCCGGACAGCGTGCCGTAGTCGACGCCGATGACATAGCGGTTGTTGTTAGCGTTCACATTGAACTCCAGGGACTTTGGGGGCGTCCGGATCATGTCCAGGGGCTTCGGCCTCACCACCAAGCCGGCTCTCAGGAGCAGGTGCTCGCCGCGGTGGGGCCCGCGCTGATCTCACCAGCACCTCGATGAGATGACGACCTGCGCGCTGCAGAGCGGGCCCCAGGCGTCGATCCTGCCCTCGATAGGTTTCCTGTCGGCGACTTATTCGATCAGCGTGAGGCACCTGCCCTGCGCTTGGTCCACACGTCGAACGCCACGGCGGCGAGCAGGACGGCGCCCTTGACGAGCATGACCCGCTCGCTGGGCGAGCCGATCAGGGACATGCCGTTGTTGATGACCGCCATGATCAGACCACCTGTGATCGCACCCACGACCTTGCCCACGCCGCCCTGCACGGCCGCACCGCCGATGAAGGCCGCCGCGATCGCGTCCAGCTCGAAGCTGTTGCCCGCCGTGGGACCCGCCTGATTGAGCCGGCCGGCGAAGATGACGCCCGCGATGGCCGAGAGCACGCCCATGTTGACGAAGATCCAGAAGACGACGGACTTGACCTTCACCCCGGACATCACGGCCGCCTGCAGGTTGCCGCCGATCGCGTAGATCTGCCGGCCGAACACCGTGCGGTTGGCCATCAGCGAATACCCCAGCACGAGCACGGCCAGCAGCACCAGCACCCATGGCAGGTTCTTGAAGCGGGCGAGCTGCACCACGACGAAGAGGATCAGCGCGGCTCCGGCAGTCATCTTCAGCGCGAACAACACAACGGGCTCGACCGTCTGGCCGTAGCCCTTGCGGGCATTGCGTGTGCGCCACTGCGCCATGACCATGCCGGCGATCGCGACCAGGCCGATCAACAGACTGAACAGGTCCGCGCCGCCGAGCGGACCGAGGCCGACGTTACCGAGGTAGCCGTCGGTGAAGCCGTTCGCCAACGTGCGGACCTGGTCAGGGAACGGGCCGATGCCCTGGTTGCCCAGCACGGTCAGGGTCAGCGCCCGGAACAGCAGCATTCCGGCCAGAGTCACGATGAACGCGGGGATGCCGAAGTAGGCGATCCAGTATCCCTGCCAGGCCCCGATCAGCCCACCGGCGACGAGCGTGATCAACAGGGCCAGCGGCCAGGGCGTGCCCATGTTCACCATGAGCACGGCGGCCAGCGCTCCGGTGACCGCGACCACCGAGCCGACCGACAGGTCGATGTGCCCGGCGATGATGATCAAAATCATCCCGATCGCGAGGATCAGGACGTAGGAGTTCTGAACGATGATGTTGGAGATGTTCTGCGGCTGGAGCAACGCGCCGTCGGTCAGCACCGAAAACAGCACAATGATCAGCGCGAAGGCGATGTAGATACCGCTCGAGCGCAGGTTGATCGACAGTCCGCCGAGCGACACCCGTCCCGGCTGCCGTGGCGATCCCCCGTCGCCCTTGGCGCCGACCTGTACGTCGGCGGGCGTGATGCTGCTCATTCGAGCTACTCCTGTCCCTTGGTCATGAGATACATGAGGCGTTCCTGCGTGGCTTCCCCGCGCGGCACTTCCCCGGTGACGCGCCCCTCGGAGAGCGTGTAGATGCGGTCGCACAGGCCAAGCAGCTCAGGCAGCTCAGAAGAGATCACCAGTACGGCCTTGCCCTGGTCGGCCAGGCGGTTGATGATCGTATAGATCTCGTACTTCGCACCGACGTCGATGCCCCTCGTGGGCTCATCGAGGATGAGGACATCCGGCTCGGTCAGGATCCACTTGGAGAGCACGACCTTCTGCTGGTTGCCGCCGCTCAGCTTGCCGACGACGCTGTTGACGCCGGGCGCCTTGATGTTCATGCTCTTGCGGAACTGCTCGGCGACGCGGAATTCCTCGTTCTCGTTGACCCACCCGCGCCGGGACAGGCCCCTGAGCCCGGCGGCGCTGACGTTCCGCTTGATGTCCTCGATGAGGTTGAGGCCGTACCTTTTGCGGTCCTCGGTGGCGTAGGCGATGCCGTGCTTGATCGCGTCCTGGACGTTGCGGATCTCGATCGGCTTGCCGTCCTTGAAGATCCTGCCGGAGATATGGGTCCCATACGTCCGCCCGAACACGCTCATCGCCAGTTCGGTGCGTCCGGCGCCCATCAGCCCCGCCAGCCCCACGATCTCCCCGCGGCGCAGCCTGAGCGAGGCCCCGTCGACCACCTTCCTGCCGGGCTGGCTGGGGCTGTAGACCGTCCAGTCCTCGATCCGGAACGCCTCCTCGCCGATCGCCGGTTCCCGTGCGGGGAAGCGGTTGTCGAGAGCGCGGCCGACCATGCCCGAGATGATGCGGTCCTCGGTGACCTCGTCGCCGGCCATGTCGAGCGTCTCGATCGTGCGGCCGTCGCGGATGATCGTGACGGCGTCGGCGATGGCGATCACCTCGTTGAGCTTGTGCGAGATGATCACACAGGTGATGCCCTCGTCCCTGAGCCCGCGCAGCAGGTCGAGCAGGTGCGCCGAGTCGTCGTCGTTGAGCGCCGCGGTCGGCTCGTCGAGGATGAGGAGCTTGACCTCCTTCGACAGCGCCTTGGCGATCTCCACGAGCTGCTGCTTGCCCACGCCGATGTCGGAGATGAGCGTCGTCGGATTCTCGCGCAGGCCGACCCGCTTCGTCAGCTCGCCGGCCTCGTAGTTGGTACGGTTCCAGTCGATCACGCCGCGTTTGGCGCGCTCGTTGCCCAGGAAGATGTTCTCGGCGATCGACAGCTGCGGGCTGAGCGCCAGCTCCTGATGGATGATGACGATGCCCGCGTGCTCGCTGTCCCGGATGCCGCCGAACTCGCAACGCCTGCCCTCGAAGGTGATCTCACCTTCGTACTCGCCGTGCGGGTAGACCCCGGACAGCACCTTCATCAGCGTCGACTTGCCCGCGCCGTTCTCGCCGCAGATCGCGTGGATCTCGCCCCGCCGCACGGACAGGTTGACGTCCTGCAGCGCCTTCACTCCCGGGAACGTCTTGGTGATCCCGCTCATCCGCAAGATGTGCTCGGTCATATGCCCCTCGCTCAGGGAGGGCCCGGAAAGACGCCTCTCCGGGCCCGGATCCCCTACTTGAGCTGGTCCTCGGTGTAGTAGTTGCTGCCGACGAGGACATCCTTGTAGTTGCCCTTGTCCACGATCACCGGGTCCAGCAGGTACGACGGGACGACCTTGACGCCGTTGTTGTAGTCCTTCTCGTTGTTCACCTCGGGCTTCTCGCCCTTCAGCACCGCGTCGGCCATCTTCACGGTCTGCTCCGCGAGGTTGCGGGTGTCCTTGAAGATGGTGGAGTACTGCTCGTCGGCGATGATCGACTTGACCGACTGAAGCTCGGCGTCCTGGCCGGTGACGACCGGGTACGGCTTGCCGTAACCGGAGCTCTTCAGCGCCGACAGGATGCCGATGGACAGCCCGTCGTACGGGGAGAGCACGCCGTCGACCTTGGTGTCGCCGGTGTAGGTCTTGGTGAGGATGTCCTCCATGCGCTTCTGCGCGGTGGCGGGGTCCCAGCGCAGAATGGCGGCCTGCTTGAAGTCCGTCTGGCCGCTCTTGATCACCAGGGTGCCGTCGTCGATCTTCGGCTGCAGCACCGACATGGCGCCGTTCCAGAAGAAGGTCGCGTTGTTGTCGTCGGGCGAGCCGCCGAACAGTTCGACGTTGAACGGTCCCTTCTTGCCGTCCTCGACGCCGAGGCCCTTCAGCAGCGACGTCGCCTGCTGCACGCCGACCTTGAAGTTGTCGAAGGTGGCGTAGTAGTCGACGTTCGGGCTGTTGCGGATGAGCCGGTCGTAGGCGATGACCGGGATCTTGTTGTCCGCGGCCTGCTGCAGCTGCGAGGTGATCGCGGTACCGTCGATCGAGGCGATGATCAGGAGCTTGGCGCCCTTGGTGATCTGGTTCTCGATCTGGTTCGCCTGGGTCGGGATGTCGTTCTCCGCGTACTGGAGGTCGACCTGGTAGCCCAGCTTCTCGAGCTGCTGCTTGACGTTGTCGCCGTCGTGAATCCAACGCTCGGACGACTTCGTCGGCATGGTGACGCCGATCAGGGCGCCGGCGTTGCCGGCGGCGGTGGACGCCGAGGCCTGGGCATCCACCGTCTTCTGGCTGGAGCCGCAGGCCGTCATGGTCACGGCGACCGCGATGGCGGACACCACGCCCCCGATACGTGCCAATCTCATGCGCTTCTCCTTGTTGGTGAGGGCACGGCAGAGCTGGGTGTGGCTGCTGCCGATGGAGGGAGTGGGTTCACAGAACCTACCAAATCGACTCAAAGTTCACTGGTGTGACCTGCACCTTTGCCAAATCTATAGACGTATCGTCCGTATGTCGCGGTGCTCACCGGCGTGAGCGGCCCAGGAACAGCCGTTGCAGCAGGATGAAGGCGAACAGCAGCACGCCGATGAAGATCTTGGTCCACCACGAGCTCAGTGTGCCTTCGAAACTGATGATCGTTTGAATCAGGCCGAGCACGAGCACGCCGAGCACGGTGCCGAGCAGATAGCCGCTGCCGCCCGTGAGGAGCGTGCCGCCGATGACGACCGCCGCGATCGCGTCCAGTTCCATGCCGACGGCCCCGAGCCCGTAGCCCGACAGGGAGTAGAAGGCGAACAGCAGGCCGCCGAGGGCGGAGCAGAAGCCGCTGATCGTGTAAACGGCGATCTTCGTGCGGGCCACCGAAAGGCCCATCAGGAGGGCCGACTGCTCGCTGCCGCCGGTCGCGTAGACGCTGCGGCCGAGCCGGGTGTAGTGCAGCACGAACGCCGCGATCAGCACGACCACGACGGCGATCAGCGCGCTCGGGGAGACCGACAGGTCGCCGCCGAGGCCGACCCGCGTCTGGGCGATCGCGGTGAACGTCTCGTTCTCGATCGGGATCGAGTCGGTGCTGATCGTGTAGCACAGGCCGCGCGCGAGGAACATTCCGGCCAGCGTGACGATGAACGGCTGGATCTCGAAGTAGTGAATGATCGCGCCCATGCCCAGGCCCAGCACCGCGCCGATCGCCAGCACCAGGACGATGACCCCCAACGCCGGCCAGCCGTCCCTCAGCAGACTCGCCGCGACCATGGTGGAGAGCGCGACGACGGACCCGACCGACAGGTCGATGCCGCCGGTGAGAATGACGAACGTCATCCCGACCGCGACCACCAGCAGGAAGGCGTTGTCGATGAAGACGTTGAGGATGATCTGCCCGGTCGCGAAGTTCTCGTAGCGGATGCCTCCCGCCACGAACATCGCCACGAACAGGCCCGCGGTCACCAGGACCGGGATGTACTTCTGCGGGACCGTGCGATGCAGGCCCGGCAGGCCGGTGATGCTCGTCACGCCGAGACCCTCACCTTCTCTTCGGTCGCCGGGCGCGCCTCGACCGTGCGCATGCGGCGTTGGAAGACCTTCGCGCGGAAGGCCGGGGACTGGATCAGGCAGACCACGGTCACCACGAGCGCCTTGAACAGCAGCGTGGTCTCCGGCGGAACGCCGATCGAGTAGATCGTGGTGGTCAGCGTCTGGATGATGAGGGCGCCCAGCACGGTGCCGCTCAGGGAGAACCGGCCGCCGGCCAGCGAGGTGCCTCCGATGACGACGGCGAGGATGGCGTCCAGCTCGATCCACAAACCGGCGTTGTTGCCGTCGGCGCTGGAGACGTTCGAGCTGATCATCAGGCCCGCGATGCCGGCGCAGAGCCCGCAGAAGGTGTAGACCGTGATCAGCACGCCGCGGGCGCTGATGCCGGCCAGCCGGCTCGCCTCGGCGTTGCCGCCGACGGACTCGATCAGCAGGCCCAGCGCCAGCCGCCGGGTGAGGAACGCGGTGAGGGCGAGGACCACCGCCACGATGATGATGCCGAACGGCAGCGTCAGCCAGTAACCACCGCCGATCAGCTTGTACGGCGAGCTGTTCACCGTGGTGATCTGGCCGTCGGTGATGAGCTGCGCCAGACCGCGCCCGGCGACCATCAGGATCAGCGTCGCGATGATCGGCTGGATCCCGATGCCCGCGACGAGGAAGCCGTTCCACGCGCCGAGGACCACCGACAGCACGAGCGCGAGGCCCACGGCCCCGAGCACGCCGGCCACCGAGTTCTGGTCCGACAGATCGCTGATGCGCAGGCAGGCCAGGGCGCCGGCGATCGCCACGACGGAACCGACCGACAGGTCGATGCCGCTGGTGGCGATGACGAGCGTCATGCCGAGCGACACCAGGATCAGCGGAGCGCCGAACCGGACGATGTCGATCAGGCTGCCGTAGAGGTGCCCGTCCTTCATCTGGATCTTGAAGAAGTTGTCGGTGAAGAACAGGTTCAGCGCCAGCAGCGCGACCAGGATCACCAGGGGCCAGAACAGGCGATGTTTGAGGAACCCTCTCATGACCGAGCTCCGCTCGCGATCGTCTCCGTCAGGCTGTCGGTGGTCAGGCGTTCGTCGTTGTCGATTTGGGCGACCAGCTTGCGGTCGCGTAGCACGCCGACCTTGTGGCTGAGCCGCAGCACCTCCTCCAGTTCGGCGGAGATGAACAGCACGGCCATCCCGCCGTCGGAGAGCTCGGCGACCAGGCGCTGGATCTCGGCCTTGGCGCCGACGTCGATGCCGCGGGTCGGCTCGTCGAGGATGAGCAGGCGGGGCTCCAGGATGAGCCAGCGGGCCAGCAGCACCTTCTGCTGGTTGCCGCCGCTGAGATTTCTGATGAGCTGGTCGGGGTTGGCCGGGCGGATGTTCAGCGCGGCGATGTACTTGTCGACCAGCTCGTCCTGCTTGCGCCGCGGGATCGGCCGGGTCCAGCCGCGCGCGGCCTGCAGGGCGAGGATGAGGTTCTCGCGGACGGTGAGGTCGGGGACGAGCCCCTCCGCCCGCCGGTTCTCCGAGCAGAAGGCCAGCTTCCGGGAGACCGCGGCTCGGGGCGTGCGCAAGCTGACCTGCTCACCGCCGATCTTCAACGTGCCCGTGCCCGCGTGGTCGGCCCCGAACAGCAGCCGGGCGATCTCCGTACGGCCCGAGCCGAGCAGTCCGGCCAGGCCGACGACCTCGCCCTCGTGGATGGTGAGCGTGAACGGCTCGATCGCCCCGGAGCGGCCCAGCTCGGCGGCCTCCACCAGCGGCGCGGCCTCGCGGGCCGGCGGGCGGCCCTCCAGCTTCTCCAGGTCGGCCAGCTCACGGCCGATCATCTTGCCGACCAGCTCGACCTGGCTCAGCTCACTGGTGAGGTACTCCCCCACGAGCTTGCCGTTGCGCAGGATCGTCATCCGGTCGGAGATCTCGTAGATCTGGTCGAGGAAGTGCGAGACGAACAGGATCGCGATGCCCTGATCCTTGAGCCGGCGCATCACCCGGAAGAGCTGGGCGACCTCCCCGGCGTCGAGGCTGGAGGTCGGCTCGTCGAGGATGAGCACCTTCGCGTCGATGTCCACCGCGCGTGCGATCGCCACCATCTGCTGGATCGCCAGCGAGTACGACGACAGAGGGGCCGACACGTCGAGGTCGAGTTCGAGGCGGGCGAGGATCTCCGCCGCCCGGCGGCGCATCTTCTGCCACTGGATCCGGCCGAAACGGCGCGGCTCGCGGCCGATGAAGATGTTTTCCGCCACCGACAGGTTGGTGCAGAGGTTGACCTCCTGGTAGACGGTGCTGATGCCCGCCTGCTGGGCGGCGAGCGGGCTGTGGAAGACGACGCGCCTGCCCTCCAGCTCGATCTCGCCGGCGTCGATGTCGTACACGCCGGTCAGCACCTTGATCAGGGTCGACTTACCGGCGCCGTTCTCCCCCATCAGCGCGTGGACCTCGCCCGGCAGCAGCCGGAAGTCGACGCCGTCCAGTGCCTTCACGCCGGGGAACTGCTTGCCGATCCCGCTCATCCGCAGGATCGGCGCGGGTGCGGCCATGCGGCGCCCCTCTCTCCTCTGTGTTTCCCGCTCACCATCGGGGCGCTCACGCCCGCCCGGTCGCGCCGGAGGCGCGCATTCGAACGCCTCCCTCGTCGTGCTCGGTCGCCTCGCTCCCGCGCACTCCTCAGTCCAGATCGGCGGCGCGCCCCTCAGGATCGCGCGATTCTCGTGACTTGTCCTCGCGGGAAGGGCCGCCCCCGCGTGGGGACGGCCCGGAACCCGATCAGTACTTGCGGTTGGGCAGGGCCTCCTTGGCCTGCTCCTGGGTGAAGGTGGTCTCCTCGGTCACCACCCGCTGGGGCACCTGCTCACCCTTGACGACCTTCTTGGCGAGGTCCATGAGCTGGGTGCCGAGCAGCGGGGAGCACTCGACGATGTAGTTGATCTTGCCGTCGGCGAGGGCCTGCATGCCGTCGTGGACCGCGTCGACCGTGATGATCTTGATGTCCTTGCCAGGCACCTTGCCCGCACCCTCGATCGCCTCGATGGCGCCGAGGCCCATGTCGTCGTTGTGCGCGTACAGCACGTCGATCTTGGGGTTGGACTTGAGGAAGGCCTCCATGACCTCCTTGCCCTTGGCGCGGGTGAAGTCGCCGCTCTGCGAAGCGATGATCTTGAACTTCGGATCGGCGGAGATGATCTCCTGGAAACCGGACTTGCGGTCGTTGGCGGGCGCGGAGCCGGTGGTGCCCTCAAGCTGGACGATGTTCACCTCGTCCTTGCTGTCCTTGTACTGGTCCACCAGCCACTGGCCGGCCTTCTTGCCCTCCTCGACGAAGTCGGACCCGAGGAAGGTCTTGTACAGGCTGGTGTCCTTGGAGTCCACGGCCCGGTCGGTGAGGATGACCGGGATCTTCGCGTTCTGCGCCTCCTTGAGGACGGTGTCCCAGCCCGACTCCACCACCGGCGAGAAGGCGATCACGTCGACCTTCTGCTGGATGTAGGAGCGGATGGCCTTGATCTGGTTCTCCTGCTTCTGCTGAGCGTCGGAGAACTTCAGCTCGACGCCGGCGGTCTTGGCCGACTCCTGGATGTCCTTGGTGTTGGCGGTACGCCAGCCACTCTCCGCGCCGACCTGGGCGAAGCCCATTACGATCTTGTCGTCGCCACCGGACGAGCCGCCGGCCGAGCCGCCGGCCGTCGTCGAGCCGTCGTCGCTGCTACCGCAACCGGCCATCGTCAGGGCCGTGGCGCCGGCCAGGATCAGTGCCGAGATCCTCTTCAACACTGTGGGATCCTTTCATTTCTGTTAGCGCTAACACCCCAGGTGGGCGCAGCGCTGATTATTCGTTGTCTCCGTACGGCTAGCGCGCGGCCGTGCTTCCCCTGAACACGAACTGGGGAGGCACGACGAGACGCTCATGGGGGAGCGACTCGCCCGACTCGATCTGCCTGAGCAGCACGTCGATGCTGCGCCTGCCGACGGCCCCGAAGTCCTGTCTGATGGTGGTGAGCGGCGGGGAGAAGAACTCCGACTCAGGGATGTCGTCGAAGCCCACGATGCTGATCTGCTCGGGGACCTTCACCCCCTCCTCCGTGAACGCGCGCAGGAGCCCGAGCGCCATCTGGTCGTTGGCGACGAACACCGCGGTGACGTCGCCGGCCATGGCGGCGAGCTGCTTGCCGGCCCGGTAACCCGAGCGCGGGCTCCAGTCGCCGGTCAACGAGCCGGGGACGGGCCGGCCCGCGGCGGTCAGGACCCCGCGCCAGCCCTCGATCCGGCCCTCGGCCTCCAACCAGTCGGCCGGGCCGCTGACATGCCAGACGGTCTCGTGTCCGAGGTCGAGCAGGTGCGAGGTCGCCAGCCTGGCGCCCTCGACCTGGTCGACGCTGACCACGGAGACATCGCCCTGATGCCAGCCCTCGACGGCCACGGCGGGCATGCCCGCCGGCAGGTCGTCGAGCGCCCGGGCCGCCGAACGCTGCGGGGCGACGACGACGATGCCGTCCACCCCCTGCTCGGCGAGGTAGCCGATCGCGTCGTTCACACCGGCCCTGTCGATGGTTCGCAGGCTCACGATGCTGACGAAGTAGCCCGCGTCCCTCGCGGCCTGTTCAATTCCGTATACCGTGCTCGCGGGGCCGTACAGCGTCGTGTCGAAGCTGACCACGCCCAGCGTGCGCGAGTGCTTGGTGACCAGTGCCCGGGCGACGAGGTTGCGGCGGTAACCGAGCTGGTCGATGGCCCGCATGACCCGGGTGCGGGTCTCGGCGCGGACGTTCGGATGGTCGTTGAGCACCCGCGAGACCGTCTGGTGCGACACCCCGGCCAGCCTGGCCACGTCGGCCATGACGGGCGGGCGGCGGTCGACGTTCGGCCTCACTGGCGCTCCTCTCAAGTGCTTGGGAAGACTGTGAGCGTTAACACGACCTCCCGTCAAGGAGGCGGCCGGTTACGGTCCGGTCACACCGAAACATCGCGTTAACCTCCTATTGACGGACATGCCATAGGGCTCTTAACTGGGGGCCGAATCCAGCTTGTTAGCGCTCACTATGCGATCACCCGGCGATGTTAGCGCTAACAGACTAGCGGAGGAGCCCCCCACATGATCAGAAAGGCCTGGTCACTGGCCTTATCGGCGGCCCTGTTGAGTGGCACGGTGAGCGGCGTGCTCTTCACCACGCCCGCTCAGGCCGAAACCGCCGACCCGGTCCCCGCGGGCGCGGCCGTCGACCAGTTCGACGCCGCCGCGCTCGGTCCCGACTGGCAGGTTCTCAACCCCGACGACACGCAGTGGTCGCTGCGCGAGCAGCCCGGCAGCCTGCGACTCCACTCGCTGAAAGGCGACACCTACCAGACCGACAACTCGGCCAGGAACATCTTCCTCATGGACGTCCCCGCCGGGGACTTCGAAGTCGTCGCGAAGTTCAGCGCCCCGGTGGCGCTCGACTACCAGAGCGCCGGCATCTTCGCCTGGCAGGACTGGGACAACTACGTCCGCACCGGCCTCGCCCACGTCGGATCTTCCGGCGGCAACGTGATCGAGACCGACACCGAGGTCAAGGCCGCCTTCACCGCGGCGTTCGCGAGCCGCCCCGGCTCGACCGGGGAGATCCTGAAGCTGACCAGGTCGGGGAACGAGTTCACCAGCGCCTACTGGGACGGCTCCGGTTGGGTGCAGGCGTCCAAAGTGGCCGCCACGCTCAACGTCAAGCAGGTCGGCCTGTTCGCGCTGTCCGCGCAGAACGGCACGCCCGTCACGGCCGACTTCGACTACTTCGCCGTCAAGACGGCCGAGGGCAGGACGGTCGTGCCGTCCGGGCCGTTCACGCTGCGCGCGGCCGGCGCCACGCCGTACCTGTCGGTTGCCGAGGACGGGCGGGTGGCCGCCTCCGGCGCCCAGGGCATGACGAGCCTCGCGCTCACCGCCGAGGACAAGGGCGACGGCACGGTGGCGCTCGAGGACCTGAACGGCAAGGGCTACCTGCGCGTCGCCGGCGACTCCACGCTGCGCCTCGGCTCCGCGGCCGGAGCGTTCCGGCTCCGTGACGCGGGCGGCGGCAAGGTGTACCTGTCCGCCGGGGACAAGCAGATCGCGGTGAGCGACGGCACGCTCGTCGCCACGGCCCGGGACTCAGCGGCACAGGGAACGAAATTCCAGGTCGAGGGTTACGCCGAGGACGTCGGCGAGCTCACGGTGGACACCACCGCGGCCGGCACCAAGGTCGGCCCCAACCTGTACGGCATCTTCTACGAGGACATCAACCACGCGGCCGACGGCGGCCTGTACGCCGAGCTCGTACAGAACCGGTCCTTCGAGTTCAACTCGGTCGACAACCGGAGCTACAACGGCCTGACCGCGTGGACCAAGGTCGAGCGCGGGGGCGCGACCGGTACGGCCGCGGTCACCGGCGATCAGCCGCTGAACAGCAACAACCGCAACTTCCTGCGGCTCGACATCGCCACGCCCGGCACCGGCGTCGGCGTGCGCAACGCGGGCTTCAACAGTGGCATCGCCGTGCAAACCGGCAAGGAGTACGACCTGTCGCTGTTCGCCCGGCGCACCAGCGGCGGCCCGATCACCGCGACGATCGAGAACGCCGACGGCTCGAAGGTGTACGGCACCGCCACGATCGACGCGCGGTCGGCCGAGTGGAAGAAGTACACCGCGACGATCACCGCGAGCGAGACCAGCGACGCGGCACGCCTGGTCGTGCTGGCCGGCGGTGCCGGCCGGGTCGACCTCGACATGATCTCGCTGTTCCCGAAGGACACCTTCAAGGGCCGCCCGAACGGCATGCGCAAGGACCTCGCCGAGACGATCGCGGCGCTCAAGCCGCGCTTCCTGCGCTTCCCCGGCGGCTGCGTGACCAATGTCGGCACCTACGACCCGTACTCGCTCAACCAGGACCGGCGCCGCATCTACCAGTGGAAGGAGACGCTCGGCCCGGTCGAGGAGCGGCCGACCAACTTCAACTTCTGGGGCTACAACCAGACGTACGGCATCGGGTATTACGAGTACTTCCAGTTCGCCGAGGACCTGGGCGCCGAGGCGCTGCCGGTCCTGTCGGTGGGTGTCAACGGCTGCAACGAGAATCGGCCGCTGACCGACGAGGCCAAGCTGCGGCGCTGGGTTCAGGACACGCTCGACCTCATCGAGTTCGCCAACGGCCCGGCCGACTCCACCTGGGGCTCCAAGCGTGCCGCCATGGGACACCCCAAGCCGTTCGGCCTGAAGTACATCGGCCTCGGCAACGAGGAGATCTACAACGAGTTCTTCACGAACTATCCCAAGTTCGCGAACGCGATCCGGGCCGAGTACCCGGACATCAGGATCCTCTCGAACTCCGGCCAGACCTCCCAGGGCACCTGGTTCGACCGCATGTGGCAGTTCGCGCGTGACCAGAAGGCCGACCTGGTCGACGAGCACTACTACAACGACCCGAGCTGGTTCCTGGCCAACAACCACCGCTACGACACCTACGACCGCAACGGCCCGCATGTGTTCGTCGGGGAGTACGCCTCGAAGGGCAACACGTACTGGAACGCGCTGACCGAGGCGTCGTACCTGACCGGCATCGAGCGCAACTCCGACGTCGTCGAGCTCGCGTCGTACGCGCCGCTGCTGTCCAACGTCGACTACGTCAACTGGACGCCGGACCTCATCTGGTTCGACAACGACCAGGTGTACGGCTCGCCCAGCTACTACGTGCAGCGCATGTTCTCCCGCAACGTGGGCGACACCGTGCTGCCGAGCACGTACAAGGCGAGTCCCCTGCCGGTGGACGACATCAAGGGCGCCATCGGCCTCGGCTCCTGGAGCACCCAGGTCCGCTACGACGACGTCAAGGTGACCGGAGCCGACGGCACGGTTCTGTTCAGCGACGACTTCTCGAACGGCGCGGGCAAGTGGACTCCCGGTCAGGGGACGTGGGGCGTGCAGGACGGCGCGTACGTCCAGACGGCCGGCGTGACCGACGCCCGGTCCACGGCCGGCTCGGCGGACTGGTCCAACTACACACTGGAGGTCACGGCCCGCAAGACCGGCGGCGCCGAGGGCTTCCTGGTGATGTTCGGCGCGAAGGACACCGGCGACTTCTACTGGTGGAACATCGGCGGCTGGAACAACACCCAGTCGGCCATCGAGAAGGCCACCAACGGCGCCAAGTCGTCGATCGCGACCTCCGGCACGACCGTCCAGACCGGCCGCGACTACACGATCAAGATTCAGGTCGCCGGGCGGCGCATCACCACCTGGCTGGACGGCCAGAAGATCAACGACTTCATCGACAACGCCTCCGTCGAGCCGCTCTACCAGGTGGTCTCGAAGGACAGCGACACCGGCGACGTCGTGATCAAGGCCGTCAACGTCCAGGACACCGCCGTGCGCAGCATGATCGACCTCGGCAACGCCAAGATCGCGCCGAAGGCCGTCGTCACCTCGCTCACCGGTGACCCCGCCGCCGTGAACTCGCTCACCGAGCCCACGAAGATCGCCCCCGTCGAGCGGGAGGTGAGCGGCTTCTCCGAGTCGTTCACCTACGACTTCCCCGCCCACTCGGTGACGTTCATCCGCCTCGGCGAAGACACACGGGCCGACACCACCGTCACCGCCCACGCCTCGCCCAAGCAGGTGAAGCAGGGCAAGAAGGTCCAGGTTCACTACAGCGTCAGCCCGAAGGGCGCGACCGGCGAGGTGACCGTGTCCGAGGGCGCGACCATCCTCGGTGAAGGCACGCTCAACCCGGGCGGCCAGGGCAAGACCGAGCTCGGCCTCGACCTGCCGGCCGGCACGCACGAGCTCACCGTCTCCTACTCCGGTGACGCCCGCTTCCGGCCGTCGACCACCACCCTCACCCTGCAGGTGAAACCGTAGGACCCGCCACCCGGGGCGGCCTCCATCCGTGAGCGGCGGCAGGCGTGTCCACGCCTGCCGCCGTTCCTCGCTGTGTCCGATCACCGCAGCGGGCGCCCGCATATGGGACGATCCCCGGAGGAAGGCGTGTTCCACGCGTCCCGCCGGGGGCCTAGACCGGCGGGACGCGGTTTTCCGCCCGGCTCGCTCGCGAGCCGGGCGGAAGCTCTCAGGGGCTCGCGCCGGTGCTCTCCCTCACCACGAGTTCGGGTTCCACCATGCGTCTCGCCTCGCCTTCCGCGCCCGCGATGCGGTCCAGCAGGAGCTGGAACGCCTGCCGTCCGACCTCGCCGAAGTTCTGCCGTACGGTCGTCAGGGGCGGCCAGAAGTAGGCCGCCTCGGGGACGTCGTCGAACCCGACGACGCTCACGTCCTCGGGAACCCGCCGGCCCGCCTCCCGCAGGGCCCGCAGCACGCCCATCGCCATGTGGTCGTTGGCCACGAAGATCGCCGTCACGTCGGGCTCGCGGGCGAGCCGCTTGCCGATCTCGTAACCGGAGTGGGCGGTCCAGTCGCCGACCAGCGGCTCGGGAACCTCTCTGCCCTCCGCCTCCAGCACCGACCGCCAGCCTGCCACCCGGCCGTTCGCGTCGATCCAGTTGGGCGGGCCCGACAGGTGCCACACCGTGCGGTGACCGAGACTGAGCAGGTGGCGGGTGGCGCGGGCGGCGCCGGCGCACTGGTCCACCGCCGCCACCGGCACCGGCAGGTCCGATCCCCCGCCGACGTCGACCACCGGGAGCCCCGGGGGAAGGTTCCGCAGCCCCTCGGCGGCCGACTCGTGCGGCGCGACGACGATGACGCCGTCCACCGACTGGGACCGCAGACGGTCGATCCCCCTGGTGATCCACCTGCGGTTGAGCGCGGGCAGGCTGGCGATGCTGACGAGGTAGTCGCTGTCCCTGGCCGCCTGCTCGATGCCGAACAACGTGGAGGCCGGGCCGTACAACGTGGTGTCGAAGCAGACGACCCCCAGCACGCCCGAGCGGCCGGTCACCAGGACCCGCGCCGCCGAATTGGGCCGGTAGTCCAGCTCGCGGACCGCCGCGAGAACACGCGCGCGGGTCTCCGGGCGCACCTTCTCCGGGGCGTTCAGCACTCTCGACACCGTCATCGCCGACACCCCCGCCAGCTCCGCGACGTCCTCCATGACCGCCGCCCTGGGGCGTTCGGCCGGCTTCTCTCCAGGCCGGACTTTCGTCATCCGCCGCGTCCCCGCTCGTTCGTCAGGTTTCCTGAGTGTTTGCGGTAACAGCGAGCCCTGTCAATACTGACATGACCACTGTTGCGTCACGAGCCTTGCGAAACACGTTCCGCCTGGTGACCGCGTATTCGTACCACTCACGAGATGGTATCGCTAACAGCTCGCTTCGCCCTGCTGTGACGCTCCCGCCGGTTCGCCGCGCAGCTCACCGCGGGCGAGCCAGGCGAGGGCGCACAGGAGCACGACCGCGCCACCAGCCTGTACGGCGGACACGCGCTCCCCGAGCAGCACGACGCCGATGACGGCGGCGACGAGCGGTTCGATGAGGGACAGGACCGACGCCGTGGTGCCGCCCACGACGCGCAGCCCCGCGAAGAACAGCCCGTACGCGAGCGCCGTCGGCACGGCCGCCAGGTAGCCGAGCAGCAGCACGTTGGTCACGGCGTGCCCGGCGGGCAGGAGCCCTCCGGCGGCGGCGAGCGGGAGCAGGCAGGCCGCGCCCCCGGCGAACCCCCACACGGCCACGCCGTCCGCGGGCATCCGGCGGGTCGTGAGGGTGACGAGGGAGTAGGCCGCCGCCGACAGCAGCGAGTAGCCGGCGCCGGCCGGAGTGACCGCGTCCGCCCCTCCCACGAGCATGGCGAGGCCGCAGACGGCGAGCGCGGCGCACGCGAGGCCGGTGCGGCGCAGCGGTTCGCCCAGGAAGACCCGGCCACCGGCCGCCACCAGGAGCGGGGTCGCGCCCATCGTGATCATCGTGGCGACCGCGACCCCGGCCTGGGCGATCGCCGCGAAGTATGCGGCCTGGCAGACCGCCATCGCGGGGCCGACGAACAGCACCGCCCGCCAGGAGGGGCGGCTGCGGGCGACGGCGAGCAGGAGCACCGCGCCGCAGGCGAAGCGCCAGAACGACACGGCGACGGGACTCAGCTGTCCCGCACCGTGCAGCAACGCCCCCGCCGGTCCCCCGGTTCCCCAGGCGATCGCGGCGGTGGACACGTAGACAAGGCCCTGCCGTACGGACAGGGCTGGAGCATGGTTCATCGACGTCTCTCCAGTGAGGTGGGCCCGATTCCCGTACGCGGGCAGGAGCCACCGGCCGGGCCGCCCGGGCCCGGCTCACCGGAGGACGCCGCCCGCTCGCGGGCGGGCGGCGGAGAGACGATCAATGTCACGCGGGCACCGTAACGCGCCCAAGCGGCTCACCGCATCACCATTTAGGCACTTTCGGGGGTGCCGGTGCGCGCAGCCGGAGCAGGAAGGCTTAGTCTTGCATCGTGGCAGCCCGAGGCGAGGTCAGGTCGCCTCGGGCTGTCCGCTCTCCCGGACGCTCCCCGGTGAGGAATCCCAGGATCCGCGCCCAGGCGTCGCCGCAGGCCTCTGTCAGCTCCGGGCGGCCCAGCTCGAAGAAGCTGTGCGGCGCCCCCGGATAGGTGACGAACTCGTGCGCCACCCCGGCACCGTCGAGCGCCTCGCCGAACGCGCTCACCACTTCGGGGGAGATGCCCTCGTCGGCGCCGCCGAACAGTCCCAGGATCGGCCCGCGCAGCTCGCCGGCCATCTGCGTGGGGCCGGGGTTGCCGAACAACACGTCCGGATAGCCGTACAGGCCGATCGTGCCGGCGAGCCCGAAGCCGGGCCGGGCCGCCATGAACGCGAGCCTGCCGCCGAAGCAGAAACCGAGCGAGACGATCTCCTCGCACCCCTCCGCGCGCAGATGCGCGGCGCCCGCGGCGATGTCGGCGAAAAGCCCGTCCTTGTGCGCTCTGCCCAGGTGCTCCATGAAGGGGAAGTCCTCGGGCCGGGGGCCGGTGCCCGCCGTACGTCCGAAATAGTCAATGGCGAGAGCGGTGTGGCCCTGCTCCGCGAGCCGCTCGGTAAGACGCTCGTAGAACCCCGACAACCCCCGGTTGTCCGGCAGGACGAGCACCGCCGCGCCGGACGGACGGCCGGGCCGGGACAGGAAGGCCGCGAATCTCGCTCCGTCGGCCGAGGTGAGAACGGCACGCCCGGAGGTCACGGTCGTACGCGGAGAGCCGTGGACAGGCGGCACGGCATCGGGTTCGTAGCACACGGGCGGCATCCCTATCGATCGATCCAATGAATACACCCGTGAGGCTATAGGAATGTTTTGCCATCATATCATGGCAAAATAAATTTCCGATCTCCCGCAAATAACAAGCCCATCTCCCGAATATCGGGAGATGGGCTTGCCGACGCCTGGATCAGATCACCGGACCGGGCGTGTCACGCGGCGGCAGCGGGCCGGTGCCGGGAACGGGGCCGGTGCCGGGAGCGGGCGGGATCGGGCCGGTGCCGGGCGGCGGCAGCGGCGTCTCGCGCGGATACCCCGGGTTCACGGTCTGGGGCGGCATCGGCTCGCCGATGTCATACCCCGTGCCGGACCCGCCGGTCCCCGTGCCGCCCTGCTGGTGCGGGCCGGGAACCTCACCGCGCCAGGCGCCGGTCTCGCTGCCGCGCGACTCGATGAAGGTCTTGAAACGCTCCAGGTCGCCCTTAACCCGCATGCGGACGATCTGCAGGGCGTCCGCGGCCTTCTCCAGGAAGCCCTCGGGGTCGTACTCCATCTGCAGAGTGACGCGGGTGGTGTCGTCGTCGATCCGGTGGAAGGTGACGACGCCGGCCTGCCGCGGCGTGTCCACCGAGCGCCAGGCCACCCGCTCGTCGGGGTGCTGCTCGGTGATCTCCGCCTCGAACTCCCGGCGGACACCCGCGATCTCGACGACCCAGTCGGTGCGCGTGTCGCCGATCTGCTTGACCGACTCCACGCCCTCCATGAACTCCGGGAAGCTCTCGAACTGCGTCCACTGGTTGTACGCGGTGCGGATCGGGACATTCACGTCGATTGACTGCTCGATCGAGCTCATGCCTTCTCCTTCTCTCGTGGGTTTCTGCACCTACGCCTGCCCCGAGAGGGAGAGGTAAACCCGGATGAGCGGCCTCAGCGGGAGGCCGACCTGCGGCGATCATCTCCTCGGCCCGCACCGCGCCGCCCGGCCGGACGGGTCAGGCGGGGCCGGGCCGCGGTGACGCCGTCACCCGACCGCGCACGCCGCGCCTTGTCGGCGGACCGGCGCATCCGCCCCACCACGAGGTCGCGCACGCCCCGCGAGACGTGGTCGTCGCGCCGCCCGCCGGGCGCGGAGGGAGTCTCGTCTTCCAGCACGCGGTCGGCCGCGGCGTACCACCCGGTGACCACCTGCACGGCGAGCGCGGCGAACAGCAGGCCGAACGGCAGCACCCATCCACCGCTCATCTGGTGCAGCAGGCCGAACGTGATCGGCCCCGCACCCGCGATGAGGTATCCGGCGCTCTGCCCGAAGGCCGACAGCGCGGCGGTGCCCGCCGCGGTGCGGGTCCGCATGGCCAGCATCGCCAGCGCGAGCGGGAACGTGCCCCCGCCGACGGCCACGAGGATCGACCACGCCCACAGCGCCTGCCCGGTGAGCAGGCCCGCGAAGCCCACCGCGTACAGGGCGGCGAAGGCGATCACCATCGGGCGCTGGCCGGACAGCCGGGTCGCCAGCGCGGGCACCGCCATGGAGACGGGGATGCCGAGCCCGGTGAACACGGCGAGGACCAGACCGGCCTGCCCGGCGGTGTAGCCGTTGTCCCGCAGCAGCAGCGGCAGCCAGCCGAACATCACATACGCGATGAGCGACTGCGAGCCGAAATAACCGGCCACGGCCCAGGCGAGCCTGCTGCGCAGGAGGCCGTCGGCTCCGGCCCTCACGGAGGTGTCGCGCCGCTCCGGCTCACCGCGCCTGAGCGCGAGCCACGGAATCGCGGCCACGGCGGCCAGGACCGCCCACACCCCGAGTGCCACATGCCAGTTGCCTCCCGCGGCCTGCTGCACGGGAACGGTCGCGGCGGCGGCGACCATCGTCCCGGCCGCGAGGGCCGTCGAGTAGACGGTGGTCATCGCACCCGCCCGCCGGGGGAAGTGCCTCTTGATCAGTGCGGGGATGACGACGTTGCCGACCGCGCCGCCCGCCAGCGCGACCGTGCTGGCCGCCATGAACGGCACGGCCGAGTCGACGAGGGAGCGCACGGCCTGGCCGGCCGCGAGCAGGACGATCGCGGCCAGCAGCAGCCTGTGTTCCCCCATCCTGCGGGACATCGCCGGCGTCAGGGCGCCGAACAGGGCGAAGCTCATCACCGGCAGCGTGGTGAGGAGCCCCGTCATCGCCCCCGACATGCCGAGACCCGCGCTCACCTCGTCGAGCACGGTCCCAACGCTGGTCACCGCGGTGCGCAGGTTCAGCGCGGCGAGGGCGATACCTCCGGCGATCAGCCACGCCATCGATCCGCGCCGTGCTCCCCATGGTGCCCTCCATGGTGCTCGCAGCACGCCCCTCCGCGTCTCGACGGCACTCATCGCCGCAACATCTCCCCTCATCCAGTCATCCTACGATTTGCACCATACCAAAGCCCCCATCGCTCTCATTTGTTCCCTTGCTTCCCGAGAAGCCGTTTTACGAGCGGCGCACGCCGCGCAGCAGCCAGAGCAGACCGACGACGGGCAGCACGAGCGGCACGAACAAGTACCCGCTGCCGTACCCGGACCACACGGTCGCGTGCGGGAACGCGGCGGGGTCGGCCAGGCTCAGCGTGCCGATCACCAGCACCCCGGCCAGCTCGACCAGGCAGGCGGCCACCGCCAGGCGCCGGGCGCCCCGGGCCAGCGCCACCGTGAGCACGATGTAGACCACTGCGGCGAACGCCGACAGCGCGTACGCCAGCGGCGCCTCGGCGAACCGCGTGGCGATCTGCACGGCGGCGCGGGACGTCGCGGCCAGCGCGAAGACCCCGTACACGGCCACGAGCACGCGCCCCGGCCCGGCGCCGGAAGGAGCGCTCATGCGCCCGCGTTCCAGATCTGCAGCAGCCGCCCGGTCATGACGGCCACGGTGAAGGCGGCCACGGCGATGACCCCCGGGCCCCAGCGCGTACGCTCCGCACGGCCCCACCAGATGGCGGCGGGCGGAATCACCGCGGTGCCCGCGAGGTAGCCGATGAAGGTCGCCTTCTCGGCGACGTGGCCGAGCCCGGCGAGCGCGAAACCCGCCTGCGCGAGCACGGCCAGCTCCAGCAGTCCCAGCCCGGCCAGCAGCACCGACCCCATCGGCCGGTCCCGCACGGCGGTGACGACGGCGGCCAGCGCCAGCAGCAGGGCGGCGCCGATCAGCCAGCCGGAATACGCGCCGTTCACGCCGCACTCGGGGCGGGGATCGCAGATATGGCCAGTGACATGGCCAGTAGGTTATCGGTCCGATCTCCCGCCCCGTCACGTGCACTAGCGCTGCCGGGTCTCGGCGAGCAGCAGGTCGACCGCGTCCTCCGGCTTCCCGTCGACCGCGTACGCCCCCCGCTGACGGGAGGCGGAGCTGCCCCGGCGCAGCGCGGCGTCGGCGAGCTCCGAGACGGTCTCCCAGTCGCCGAGATCCTCCAGGGTCGGCCGCAGTTCCTCCAGCATCCAGGAGATGAGCCGCGGGGCCGGCTCCGGCCGGCTCGTCACCGGTGACAGCAGGTCGCCCTCCAGCCCGTCCCGCGCCGCCCGCCAGTTGGCCGCCCGCAGCAGCGCCAGGCGCTGCTCGCCGACCGGCGGCTCGCCCCGTTCCACGGCCTCCATCTCCCTCGTCATGAGGGCGCGGAAGAACCCGGCGAGCAGCACCACGTCGTCGGCGAGCGGGCAGGAGTCGCAGATGCGCATCTCCACGGTCGGCACGTGGGCGCTGAGCCGCAGGTCGAAGTAGACCATCCCCCGATCCTCGATGACGCCGGAGGCCACCAGGTCCTCGGCCGTCCTGTCGTACTCGGCCGCGTCCGCGAACGGGCCCAGGGGCCCTGCCGTCGGCCAGCGCTGCCAGGTCAGCGCCCGGCTGCTGGCGTACCCGCTGTCCTCGTCCATCCAGTACGGCGAGCTGGCGCTGAGCGCGAGCAGCGGGGGAAGCCACGCCTCGACGCGCTGGGCGGCGAGCACCGCGACGTCCCTGTCGTCGATCTCCACGTGCACCTGCGCCCCGCAGATGAGCTGCTCCTCGGCGAGGAACCGGTAGGACTCCGACAGGTAGCGGTAGCGCTCCCCGGGAGTGAACGTGTAGCCCTCGATGCCGGTGATCGGGGTCGTGCCGGAGGCGATGACGCCCACCCCCAGCGGCTCGCCGGCCGCCACGAGCGCCTGGCGCAGCCGTACGATCTCGGCCCGTACGTCGGCCAGGTCTTCCATCGGGGTGCTGTTGGTCTCCACCACCGACCGCTGCAGTTCGGCCGCGAACCCCTCGTCCGGCAGCCGCTCCAGCATCGACTCCGCCAGCGGCGTCAGCCGCCGGGTCTCGAGATCGACGACAAGGAACTCCTCTTCAACGCCGACAGGCCGTTTCTTCGTCATGACCGATCACTACCCCCGTGGTGCGGAATAGGCCTGACCTGGCGCGTCCCCGCACAGGGAAAGTCAGAGCGCACCGAACCTTTTCCGTGGATGATGACTCTTATCGGTGGGGGCCCGACATTTCCACTACGGGGAAGGAATCGACATGCCTGTCGACCTGTCCAACGGGAAGCCGCTCGCATGGGATTCGGCGAAACTCGACGCCGACACCAAGGCGATGCTCGACAACCTGCAGCCGAACATTCTGCAGGGGCACGTACGGGAGAGCCTGTCCCTGCTGCTGGTGCGCTTCGGCGACGGCCCGGACGGCAGGCGCTTCCTGCGCTCCCTCGTGCCGCTGATGAAATCGGCCAGGAAGCACCTGGAGGAGGTCCGCGACTTCAACCGCTCGAAGAAGCCCGGCACGCCGTACGTGGGCGTGGGAATCAGCAAGCTCGGCTATCTCAAACTGGGCGAATCCACCACGAAATTCACCGACAACGCGTTCAAATCGGGAATGAAGCGGCGTAAGGACACGCTGAGCGACCCCGCGGTCGGCGCCTGGGAGAAGCACTACCAGGAGGAGATCCACGCGATCGTGCTGATCGGCGACGCCACATCCGAGCCGGTCGCCGCCACCCGCACGCGGGTCCTCGCGCTGCTGCCGAAGACCGCGAAGATCGTCGGAGAGGAGAAGGGCGAGGGCCTGCGCGACGCCCAGGGCCGGGGCATCGAGCACTTCGGCTACGTGGACGGGCGCAGCCAGCCGCTGTTCCTCGCCGACCAGGTGGCCGCCGAGTCCGGCACCAACTGGAACCCGTTCTTCCCGCTGAGCCACGTGCTCGTGGCCGACCCGCTCGCCCCACACCCGAGCCGGCACTTCGGCAGTTATCTCGTCCTGCGCAAGCTGGAGCAGAACGTCCGCGCGTTCCGCGAGGCCGAGGAGACCCTCGCCGACGCGCTGGGGCTGAAGGGCGACGACCGGCCGCTCGCGGGCGCGATGCTGGTGGGCCGGTTCCGCAACGGCACCCCGCTGCGGCTGCACGGCAAGCCGAGCTCCGAGGGCCACCCGGTGCAGAACGACTTCAGCTACCGCGACGATTCCGGGCCGAAGTGCCCGGTGAGCGCGCACATCCGCAAGGCCAACCCGCGCGACTCGCGGGACGGCGGGCTGGAGCGCGCGCTCGGCGTCATGATGGCCCGGCGCGGCCAGACGTACGGCAGGCGCACCGACAGGCCGTGGGACGACGCGCCCCCGGCGACCAGACCCACGGGCGGGGTGGGCCTGCTGTTCATGGCCTTCAACTCCAGCCTGCAGGCTCAGTTCGAGTTCACCCAGCAGACCTGGGCCGACAATCCCGATTTCCCGGCCGAGGGCACCGGCCACGACCCGGTGATCGGCCAGGGCAAGCGGGACGTCAAGGTGCGCTACCCGAAGGCATGGGGCGACACGAAACTCAGCGCGCCCCAGCGGCAGATCCCCCAGACCGTGACGATGAAGGGCGGCGAGTACTTCTTCATGCCGTCGCTCGCCTATCTCAAGAGCCTGTGACCCACCGTCAGGCGCGGGAGCGCCCGACGTAGACGTTGCGGGCGCGGTAGTACGTGGCGGCGCTCGGGCCCGGGGAGCCGGACGAGCCCTCCATCTGCAGGTTGATGATCAGCCACATCGGCTTGCCGACGAAGCCACGGGCGTGGTGGACGGCCTTCCACTGGCCGTCCACGTAGTAGTGGATGTCCACGTCCGTGGCGCTCACCTTGGTGATCCACGCCCGATAGGTGTGCCAGGAACCGGGCGACGACACGCCCACGATCGTGCTGTCCACATCGGACGAGGTCCGGAACGTGTTGAACCAGTTGCGGCTGTCGCCCTTGAACTCCAGGATGTCGCTCTCGGGCGGCCAGCTGTTCACCCCGGTGAGCCAGAACGCCGGCCAGGTCCCCCGGGACGACGGCGCCTGGAAGTCCCCCTTGACCTCCCAGTTGGGGAACTGGTCGTTCACCACGACCTGGTCGCGGGCGTGGATCGCGCCGGAGTGGTAGTGGATCGCCGGATGCGGGTCGGCGGTGCTCGTGCCCTCGTCCCAGGTGATCCTGGTGGCCGTCAGCGTCAGCACCCCGCCGGACAGCGATATGTGGTTGTGGTCGCTCGACGAGCCGTACATCCGGGCGGAGCCGTTGTGGTCGGACCCCCAGGGATACAGGTACTTCCACTCCGACTCCAGAGCGGAGTAGCCGGCGAACGAGCCGGTGTCGACGACCGTCTCCCACGCCGCCGCGTGCGCCGGGGCCGGGGCCGTGAGGGCCGAGCCCGCCACGGCGGCCGCGAGGAGGAGGGCACTGTGACGTCTCACGCCGGAAGAGTCGGACAGCGGCCGGAGGCGAGTCAACGTCCGCGGCGGGGCCCTGCGCGGGCCCGCAGGTCACGCGAGAGACGAGCGTGAAAGTTCCAGTCGTCGTGAGTGGAGCTATGGGGATTCGAACCCCAGACCCCTTCCATGCCATGGAAGTGCGCTACCAGCTGCGCTATAGCCCCTTGCCACCGCTCCGGGTGCTCCCGGCGCGGCGCTCGGAGAGCATATAGGTATGCCCGTCCGTTTACCTAATCGTCACCGGTCACACCCGTATCAGGCGTCGGCGGTGGCGGCCGGGCTGTCGTCGCTGCTGATCGGCTCCGGCAGCGTGCCGGCGTTGTGCTCCAGCAGGCGCCAGCCGCGGCGGCCCTCCTCCAGGACCGACCACGAGCAGTTGCCCAGGCTGCCGAGCGCGGACCACAGCTCCTGCGGCAGCCCGAGCAGCCGGCAGATGCCGAGCCGCAGCGCGGCGCCGTGCGAGGCGACGACCAGCAGGCCGTTCTCGTCGAGGCGGGACGCCCAGCGCCCGATCGCGTCGGCGACGCGATCGGCGACGTGCGCCACGTCCTCGCCGCCCGGAGCCTCCCACGCCTCGTACTCGACCGGCCAGCCCGCCCTGATCTCGTCGCGGGTCAGGCCCTCCCACTCACCGCCGCCGCGTTCGCGCAGGTCCTTGTCCACGGCGACGTCGAGTCCGGTGAGCCGGCCGAGGGCCGACGCGGTGTCGTACGCGCGTCGCAGGTCGGAGGAGACGAGCATGGTGGGCCGCAGCGCCGCGAGCAGGGAGGCCGCCCTGGCCGCCTGCGCGACGCCGGTCTCGTCCAACGCGATGTCGGTGTGCCCCTGGAAGCGTTTCTCGACGTTCCACAGCGTCTGCCCGTGCCGCAGGCAGACGACGCGACGGCTCATCGCGCCGCCCCGATAATGGCGTTCGTCACCGGGCCGCTCCGTGCCCGCGCTGCTCGGCCACGCGCTTGACGCTCTCCGGCAGTTCGATGGACGGGCAGTCCTTCCACAGGCGCTCCAGCGCGTAGAAGTTGCGGTCCTCCTCGTGCTGCACGTGCACCACGATGTCGAGGTAGTCGAGCAGGACCCAGCGCCCCTCCCGCTCGCCCTCACGGCGTACGGGCTTGGCGTCGGCCTCGACGCGCAGGCGCTCCTCGATCTCGTCGACGACCGCCCGGACCTGGCGGTCGTTGGAGGCGGAGCAGAGAAGGAAGGCGTCGGTGATGACGAGCTGTTCGCTCACGTCGTAGGCGATGATGTCGTCGGCCAGCTTCTCGGCGGCGGCCTCGGCCGCCACCCGCACGAGCTGGATCGATCTCTCGGATGCTGTCACGATTCGGTTCTGTCCTCCGTTGACGGGCTCTTACCAGGGTGCACAGTTCGCGTGTCCCCTACAACCGGCTTTCCCGGGGAGACCCTACCGGCACACCTCGGCGATTCCGGAGTTATGCCCGGGATCAGGAATTCAACGTCCTTCGGAGCCCGTGGATTCCAGCAGAGGAAAGGCCGCGACAGTGGCGCCGACCCGGATGGTGCCCGGCGTGCGGGGGGCCGCCGCGCCCTCGTGCAGGTCGACGATCGCGGCGAGGATCCTGGCGCGGACGTCGTGCCACAACTCGGGCTCGACCCACAGCTCGGCGTCGGCCGTCACCCCCTCCTCGTCCGCGCGCCGCCGCCCGGCCCGCTCGCGCAGCGCCCTGGCCAGTGCCTCGGCCAGCAGCGGGAAGCCGTCCAGTTGCTCGGTCAGCGGTGTTCCCCTCGTCGCCCGGTAACGGCGCTCACGGCCGCCGCGCCGGACGCGTACGTCGGCCAGCTCGGCCAGCCCGGCGTCGTCCAGGCAGCGCAGGTGGTGACTGGCGAGGGCGTGGGAGATGCCCAGCTCACGGGACAGCTCGGCCGCCGACATGGGCGTGCCCCACATCAGCGAGAGCATGCGCAGCCGCACCGGATGCGCGAGCGCCCTGAGCTTGGGATCCGCCTCCGTCATGGCGGAAAGTAAACACCATCACGACCCCCAAGCATTGACTTGGGGGTTGTCTGCGGCGATCATCGATCGTCGTGAAAGCCGCTCTCGCCGACCACAACGCCCGTCGTTACCTGAGCGCCGTCGTGGGCTCCGGTTTCGGCACCATGGCCCTGTCCCTGGTCGCGGGCATCTGGGTGAAGTCGCTGACCGGGTCCGACAGTCTCGCCGGTCTCACCGCCTTCTGTTTCTGGGCGCCGACGGCGGCCGGACCGGCCCTCGGCGCGCTGGTCGACCTCCTCGGCGCCCGGCCCGTGCTGATCTGGACCAACGTCGTGATGGGCGCGGCGCTCTGCCTGCTCTTCCTGGTCCGCTCCCCCGGGCAGGTCTGGCTGCTGTTCGCGGTGCTGGTGCTCTACGGCGTGAGTTTCGTCCTGCTCGACGCCGCGGAGGCGGCCGTCCTGCCCGCGGCCGTGCCGGAGGCGCTGCTGCCCGCGGTCAACGGGCTGCGCATGAGCGCGTCGGAGGGCACCCGCCTCGCCGCGCCCCTGCTCGGCGCCGGGCTTTTCACCGTCGCGGGCGGCGACGCGGTGGTCGCGCTCGACGCGGCCACCTTCGCGGCCGGCGCCTGGCTGCTCGGCTCACTGCGCCTGCCCGCCGCCCCCGCCCGGCGCGCCCGTGTGACGCGCGGCTGGGCGGCCCGGACCGCGGACGGGGCGCGATTCCTGTTCGGCGACCCGCTCCTGCGCCGCCTCGTGCTGTCCGGGGCGGCGCTGATGCTGGTCTCCGGCGTCAGCGGGGCGGTGGTTTTCGCCGTGGTCGACCAGGGTCTCCACCGGGAGCCGGGCTTCACCGGCGTGCTGTCCGCGATCCAGGGCGGCGGCACGATCCTCGGCGGCCTGATCGCGGGGCCGGTGCTGCGCCGGATCGGGGAGGCGCGGCTGTCCGCCGCCGGAGGGCTCCTCTTCACCGTCTCGGTGGCACTGCGCGCCACCCCCTGGGAGCCCGTCGTGGCGGTGGCGAGCCTGCTGTCGGGGCTGGGCCTGCCCTGGGTGCTGGTCGCCGCCTTCACCGCCGTACAGCGGATCACACCCCGCGACCTGCTCGCCACGGTGTCCGCCACCGCCAACACCGTGCTGTTCGTCCCGACCGCTGTGGGGATGGCGCTCGGCGCCGGGCTCCTCGCCCTGACCTCCTACCGTCCGCTGCTGTACGCGGCGGCGATCGGCGGCGCGCTCGCCGCGGCGTGCTGCCTGCGCCCCGGGCTCCCGCGTTCCGACGGAGCGCAGCGATCACCCCGCGATGGCCGATCCGACCTCGCCTGACTCTCCCGGCCCTGCCGGGCGGACATCAGACACAGATCACGTAGACGCTGCCCTTGGCTTTCCTGGCGACGGCAAGCCAGCCCGTCGGCTTGTCCTTGGACACGAAAGGAGCACTCGCGATGATCTCCCGGCCGTTCTCCGCGGGCTCGTCGAGAAAGAACCCTCCGCCCGTCGCGGTCTTCCCGCCGGGACAGTAAACGATCTTGTTCCCCCCGCCGGGAAAGTCGAAGTCCGCACGCTCGACGCTCGCCTTGACCGAGTCGGCCGGTCCCTGGGGAAGGCTCTCGTTCCACGAAAGCTTGCGTTCGCCGGCTTTGCACGTGGTCGTCTCGGCGACGATGCGCACGTCGCCCGATCTGTTCTTGACGCAAGCGTGGATGACGTCCGCGTCCGAGGACGCGGCGGCGATGCCGCCCGCCGCGAAGAGGGACCCGGCGAGCACCCCGACCGTCAAAGCGGCGATCGTGCGTCCACCCGAAGACTTGATGAGCATGGGATACGCCCCTCCCGAGAAAACGCGCCTCGACGCGTCAGGACAAGCCGGTGTCTCTGCCCTGCCGTCCGCGGCGGCCACGGCGGCCAGGCGTTGTCCACCGGCGAGTGCAGTCTGGGACAGGCCTCTTGCAACCGGCTTTCAGGGAGGTTGCCCCACACGGAGCGGCGGAGAGGGAGGGTCGAGCCCGGTGCTTCCCCGTGGTCGCGGCGCCCGAGCCGCGGTGGACGAGGGGTCGGTCAGGACTCCGGATCGCGGTACAGGCGGCGCTTGTTGATGTACTGCACGATGCCGTCGGGGACCAGATACCAGATGGGCTCCCCGGCGGCCACCCGGTCGCGGCACTCGGAGGAGGAGATCGCCAGGGCCGGGATCTCGACCAGGCTGACCTTGCCCGCCGGCAGGCCGGGGTCCTTCAGGGTGTGACCGGGCCGCGTGCAGCCGACGAAGTGCGCGATGGTGAACAGCTCGTCGACGTCGCGCCAGCTGAGGATCTGCGCGAGCGCGTCGGCGCCGGTGATGAAGTACAGCTCCACCTCCGGGCCGTACACCGCGGCGATGTCCCGCAGCGTGTCGATCGTGTACGTCGGGCCGGGCCGGTCGATGTCCACCCGGCTGACCGAGAAGCGGGGATTCGAGGCGGTGGCGATGACCGTCATCAGGTAGCGGTCCTCGGTCGAGGACACGGTCTGCTCGGCCTTCTGCCAGGGCCGGCCGGTCGGGACGAACACCACCTCGTCGAGATCGAAATGGTGGGCCACCTCGCTCGCCGCCACCAGGTGGCCGTGGTGGATCGGGTCGAAGGTCCCGCCCATCACGCCCAGTCGCCGGATCGCCGTCCCGTTTCGCATGCACGGACGATAACGCGCCTACCGGACCACACCCGAAACCGGCCCCTGCCCGGACGGCCCGGGCTCCTCACGGCGTCCCGCGCGCGTCCGGCTCGTGAGACATAGCATGCGGGACATGACCACTCCCGATCGCAATCGCGTGCAGCTGACCGGCATCAGCTCACGAGCCTACGAACATCCCGCCGACCGTTCCGCCCTGGTCGCGATGCGTTCGCTGTCCGGCTTCGACGCCGTGCTCAAGCGCACGTCCGGCCTGTTCAGCGAGCGCCGGCTCCGGCTGATGTTCCTGGCCTCCGCGGTGCGCACCACCGACACCCAGTTCCGCGCCCTGCACGACATGGGCCGCGACAGCGCCTACATCCTCGACCTGCACAGGATCCCCGAGATCTACGTGCAGCAGGACCCCAAGGCGTACGCGATGGCGATCGGTTTCGACGAGCCGTTCATCATCGTCTCGACGGGGCTGCTCGACCTGATGGACGAGGAGGAGCTGCGCTTCGTCATCGGCCACGAGACCTCGCACATCCTGTCGGGCCACGCCGTCTACGGCACGATGCTCGCGATCCTGACCCGCCTGGCCACGCGGGTCGCCTGGATCCCGCTCGGCTACATCGGCCTGCGTGTCATCGTCGCCGCGCTGGAGGAGTGGCAGCGCAAGGCGGAGATGTCCGCCGACCGCGGCGGCCTGCTCGCCGGGCAGGACCCCGACGCCGCGCTGCGGGCGCTCATGAAGCTCGCCGGCGGCTCGCGCCTGCACGAGATGAACATCGAGGC
Organism: Microbispora sp. NPDC049633; assembly: GCF_040675265.1. Lineage (NCBI taxonomy): Bacteria > Bacillati > Actinomycetota > Actinomycetes > Streptosporangiales > Streptosporangiaceae > Microbispora > Microbispora sp. NPDC049633. The sequence goes on along the minus strand of NZ_JBFAOO010000031.1, from coordinate 743 downwards.
GTTCCTCGACCAGGCCAGGGAGTACGACACCGCGGGCGACGTGCGGGACGGCCTGCTGAAGGTCCTCAACATGCTGGGCACGACCCACCCCTTCGCGGTGACCCGGGTCGCCGAGCTCGACCGGTGGCGTCGCAGCGGCGAGTACGAGCGCATCATCGCGGGCGACTACCCCCGTCGGGAGGACGACGCCAACGCCAAGATCACCGAAGAGATCAAGGCGGCGGCCAACTCCTACCGCGAGTCCTGGGCCCAGTCGCAGGACCCGTTCATCGGCGTGCTGCGTGACGTCGCCGAGGGCGCGGTCAACGCCGGCGAGCGTATCTTCAACCGCTTCGCCCGCCGCGAGAACTGACCCTCGGGACGCGCCCGCGGGCTGCCCGCGACCGTCAGAGGAAGGCCGTCAGAAGAAGAAGGCCACGGCGCGCACGGCCGCCGCGCAGAGCGCGACGAAGCCGCCCAGGACGGCGAGCGCGCGCAGGCCCTCCCGCCGCAGGCCGGGAATGGCCGCTCCCGCGCGCTCGATCTCGCGGCCGATGATCGCGCCGCTGACGACACCGAACGCGACGCCGGCGATGGTGACGGGCACCGGCCTCGTCCACCACTCCGGCTCCAGTCGCGCCCCCGAGCCCGCCCACAGCGCCGCGAACGCCGCCGCGGCGGCGGGCAGTCCCGGCCACGCGGCGGCCGACAGCAGCGAGCCCGCCAGCGTGAGCGGGAACGTCAGCGCGCGCAGGAGTGCGCGG